>NZ_JASONC010000006.1:0-126191 GCF_030217065.1 Corynebacterium sp. UMB4614 | reverse complement strand
TACGCCGTAGCTAACGACCATCCCAGATCCAACCCAGCCGCACGCACCGACAAACCATCACCCACCACCAACTGGTGAAACCGAGTGATCTCCTCAACCGGTGGATCCCACCGTGACACCGTCATCACCAACACCAACCCTTCAGATCAGTGTTGCAACGACCACTAGAACTTAAGCAACCCCGCAGCAGAGTAAAAGCCCGGGCAGGGAACGCATCCCCGCCCGGGCTTTGGCATTGCTCACGAAGAAAGCCGTGGCAGACTCTCCGAGCTAGTCCACGTCCAGCAAGTCGTCGATCGCGCCGGACTCGATATCCCGATCTGCCTGGGCCGAGTCCGCGATGATCTGCTCCTGAGCGGCAGCCGAGTTTAGGCCCGCGTGCAGGCGCTGCAGCTGGCGACCCAGGGTAACCATCGGCACTTCGGTGCGGGCCCCACCGGTCGCGGTGACCTCCACGTCCCTAACCGGCACTGCCGCCGAGATGCTGCTCGTCAGCGTGGCGGCGCCGCCGTCGGCGTAGACCTCGCACAGCGGGCCGTCGATGAAGACGGTGAGCACGTCGGCCTCTGGGTCGGCGAGGGAAGCGGTGCGGGTGTCTCCCTCGCGGGTGACGGAAACAGCATCCTTGGTGTAGCTGATCAGGGCGATTTCCCCGCCATCCATGTTGCGCACGCTAAGCTCCACCTTTCCCTCACCTGGAGCAAGCTGCCCGGTCCAGATGAGCCCGAAGTCGGAGAAGGAGTGCACGGCCTGTGGGGCGCCAACGATGTCCTGGTACAGCGCCCCGTCCAGCAGGGTGAGGGCGCGCGGCGTGGACAGGCAATTGGCCCAATCCGCGCCGGTGCTAGCGTCCGGGTGGGCGCCCACCAGGCCGATCAGAGCGGGGGTGTCGCCCGGGATGATGCGAGGACGGGTCAGGTCGTGGCCGTGGTCCAGGACGCGGAACTCACCCTGGGGCTGGAAAGTGACCTTCCCGGCAGAGGGGGTGTCGATACGTCCGACGAGATAGCCAGTGACCTCGTCGCCCTCCGCCTTCCAGGTGCCGTCGTCACGGTAGGTGAGGATGAGGACGTGGTAGTCGTGGCCATCGCCCTGGTCGGTCATCTTGACCAGACGCGGGGCGAACGGTCTGGATGCAGGGAGGGACACGTCGCCGTCAATCTCGACGGCACCCGCGACGCGCCAGTGTTGGCGATCCTCGGAGAGGAGCCACACAATCTCGGCGTCCTCGTCGTTGACGAGGTTCAGGGCCAGCATGCCCCAGCCGCCTTCGCCGAGGGGGACAACACTCGGGGTGACGAGGTCGGCGACCGGGTGGGCGGAGTCGTCGATGTCGATGGGTCCAAGGCGGCGCACACCGGCGGCCACGGCCTTCGGGTCGTCGGAGACCTCGTTGAGGGCGGCCAGGTCGTCAATCTGGGCGCGTTGGATTCGGAAGGTGCGTTCGCCGCGGCGACCATTCGCGACCTGGCTGCCAAGCAACTCCTCCCGACTGGCGTTCGCGTCGCGTGGCTCGGAGGTGACGAAGATCAGCTCAACGGTCTCCGGAGATCCGTCTGCGGCGGAGAGGGTGAGAGCGGAACCCGCGAGGACGTCCAGCTCCTCGCCCTCCGGCTTGAGGACGTCGTCGTTGATGTCCCAGTCGTAGGGAATGTGGGACGCGGTGACATGTGCCCACCGCGAGCCGTTGCTGCGCTTCGTGCGGAACTGGTGGAAAACGTGGATCGCGCCATCGGCGAAGACGGCTCCCGCCGGGGCCTCGAGTACACCGCGTTCGGCGGTGATGTGAAGCTCTGGGGCTTGGTGAGGGAGTTCCGCGTCAGCCTCTGCAAGCTGCGGGTTGACCGGCGCGGAAGTGTGTTCTGCGGAAGGGTTAGCCATGACCCCGTTTATACCAGCGGATTGCCTGCGAGGTCGGGCGGAGTTCACCCAGCACGTGCCTACCCCACAGGCCACAGCCCGGGGGTAGAAGCGCGGCCCCGGGCGCAGAAGGGGCTAGTGCTTCGTGATGATCGTGGCACCGGCGCCGACGGGCAGGCGGGCGGCGGTCACATCGGTCAAGCTCGTGATGTATTCGTCGGCCTCGCGCGCGCAGACGGACTGGCGATCGGTGCGCTCCGCGTCGGCGAGTGTGCCGTCCAGCAGCGTGTCCAACAAGAGGAGAACGCCGCCGGAACGGAGGGTAGGAAGGGTGGCTGCCACGGTGGCCTCGATGTCCTCGACCGCGCACTCTGCAATTGCGAGGTCGTAGCTAGTGGAGGCAAGCCGACCGATGACGTCTAGGGGGCGGCTGGGCAGGAAGCGGAAGCCGTTGCTGGCGACGCCGATCTGCTTGAAGGCATTCTTAGCGAGCTGCTGGTGCTGGACCTCCGGCTCGATGCAGGTCAGGTGCGCCTGGCTGGCGCCAGCGGCGTAGAAACCGCGGAAGAGGTGGGAACCCAGCAGGCCGCAGGCGGGGGACATAATGATCCCGGTGGGGGTGTGGCCGCCCAGCGCCGCGCGTCCCGCGGTGTTGGCCGCAAGGAATCGGAGCAGCTCTGCGGTCACGGCGTCCGGGACGAGCAGACCGAATTCGCGTGCCGCTTCGGTCGCAGCGGCGAGTGCCTCATCGGCAGGGGTGGTCTGCTCGACGTAGGACTTGATGGCGTTGATGCTGGAATTATTTGCAGAGTTCACGATTGTCGAGACTATGGCACTGGACCCTGATTTGGGCTCAAGACATGCCTGATAGGGCGGGGTTTTAAGGAAATAGAAACGCTTGTTAATCACTGTGGCTTAAGTGGGGTGGCGGCCGAAGTTCACAGCGTTTCTCCAGTCGGAAACTATCCCGCAGGGAACTTGGCGTGACATGCTACAAGCATGACTCACGCGAAGGCCAGCCACCATCCCCAGGTTGACGGGCTGGTGACGAGCCCAGCCACCACTGCCGCATTCGATGCCCGCGAGGCTGAGATGCCCTCCTGGTCCGAGCTGGTGGCCGAACACGCCGATCGCGTCTACCGGCTGGCGTATCAGCTTTCCGGCAATCAGCAGGATGCCGAGGACCTGACCCAGGAAACCTTCATGCGGGTGTTCCGCAGCCTCAAGCACTACCGTCCCGGCACCTTTGAGGGCTGGCTGCACCGCATCACCACGAACCTCTTCCTGGACATGGTGCGCCACCGATCCAAGATTCGGATGGATGCGCTGGAGGATTACCCGGAGTACTGGACACCGGCCACTTCCTCGGAACCCACGCCTGAGGCTGCATTCGAGCTCAATAACCTGGATCCTGCCTTGGAAGCGGCGCTGGCCGATCTGCAGCCGGAGTACCGTGTGGCGCTGGTGCTCAGGGATGGGCTGGACATGAGCTACGACGAAATCGCCGTCACTCTTGGCGTGAAGTTGGGGACGGTGCGCTCCCGGATCCACCGCGCTCGTTCGCAGATGAAGGCTAGGCTCGTGGAAAAGCAGGGTGAATTGCACTACGTCGGATCCTAAGGTGGGAGCTATGGAAATCGGTCACTTGGGGCCGGAGGCTATCGCTGCCCTCGTGGACGGGGAACTGAGCCCCCGCGCGGCCGAACGCGCGCGCATCCACCTCGTGCACTGTGCGGACTGCCGCCGTGAAGTGCTGTCCCAGCGCGAGGTTGCCCAGGCGATGCGTACCGCCATGGCGCACCAGGCCGGCCCGGGCCACGCAACTGAGCACGATGGGCAGGGGCTGCCCGAGACACTGCTGTCGCGGCTGGCAGCCATCCCAGAGGAGTCGGATGGTTCCCAGGTGAATGCGCAAGACGAGCGCACCACGCGTGCCACGGGTTCGACCGCTGCTGGCCAGCATGGTCGTGTGGGTGCGCGCAGTGGGGGAGACCGCGCTGAGCAGAAGCTGAATTTCGACATCGCCGGACGGCGATTCCCGCGCACACTGGCGGCGAAAATCGAGCTGTTTATTCACCAGCTTCGTGACGCCAGGAGGTCTTAAGCCAGCCTGCCCGGTGGGCTAAAGTAGGGGGCGTGTTTTCTTCCATCAGTTGGTTCAACATCCTGGTGCTCCTGATCATCGGGCTGATTGTTATCGGCCCGGAGCGGCTGCCGGGGATGATCAAAGATATCCGCGCGGTGGCGTTGGCTTTTCGCAATCTCGTCAACGACGCCCGTCGCCAGCTGGATGAGGACTTCGGCCCTGAATTCAAGGAGTTCCAGAAGCCGCTGAGCCAGATCAACGAGTACCGCCGGATGGGGCCACGCGGTCTCGTCACGAAGGCGCTCTTCGATGGAGACGATGCCTTCTTCAACGACCTGGAGAACACCGGCCGCCAGTTGGCTGATTCAGTGAACTCGGTGACTAATCCGGCTGGACACACGAGCGCCGAGCGCCCCTCCTCACAAGCCCCGCTGGCCGGCTCCCAGGCAGGGGCGGGGGACCAGGGCGCAGGGAGCGCCTCCACCGCGGCGGCTTCGGCCAGCTCTGCCGGCCAGGGAGCACCGGGCGGTACTTCGGGGAGCACGCCGAGCCAGCAGCCCCAGCAGCCCGCGGCGGGGGAGCGCACTGTGCTGCCACGGGCAGCCGGGGTGTGGGACGACGTCCTCTAACGCCCACTGGGAGCCCTAGCCGGGAGTGCCGTGCACTTTAGTTGCTCCGCTAGAGCACTGTGAGAAACCGAAACGCCCGCTCGCTGAAGATTCAGCGAGCGGGCGTTAGCCGTTGAGTCCAAAAGCTACTTGCGGGTGACCCCCAGGCCGAGGGACTTGCCGGCCAGGGAGGAACGCCGCAGCGCCAGGTGATCGGCGATCGCGCCGAAGGCCTGAGCTGCCTCAGAGTTCGGCTCTGAGAGGGCGATCGGGTTACCCAGGTCGCCGCCAATGCGCAGGTTCGGGTCCAGCGGGATCTGGCCCAGCAGCGGCACCTTCGTACCCGCGATCTGCGACAGGCGATCGGCCACCAGCTGGCCACCACCGGAGCCGAAGATCTCGTTCTTCGAGCCATCCGGCATCTGCATCCAGCTCATGTTCTCGATCACGCCGCCGATGCGCTGGCGGGTCTGCTGCGCGATGGAGCCCGCACGCTCCGCGACCTCCGCGGCAGCCGCCTGCGGAGTCGTCACGATCAGCAGCTCTGCGTTCGGAACCAGTTGGGCGACCGAGATCGCCACGTCGCCGGTTCCCGGTGGCAGGTCGAGCAGCAGGATGTCCAGGTCGCCCCAGAAGACGTCGCCGAGGAACTGCTGGATCGCACGGTGCAGCATCGGGCCACGCCACACGACCGGGGAGTTGTCGCCGACAAAGTGGCCGATGGAGATCAGCTTCACGCCGTGCGCCTGCAGTGGCATGATCATCTCGTCGACCTGGTGCGGCCGGTCGGTGCTGCCCATCATGTTCGGGATGGAGTGACCGTAAATATCGGCGTCGATCACACCGACCTTCAGGCCACGGCGCTGCAGGGAGACCGCCAGGTTCACCGTGGTGGAGGACTTGCCCACACCGCCCTTGCCGGAGGCCACAGCGTAGACGCGGGTCGTGGAGTCCGGCTGCGCGAACGGGATCACCGGGTCGGCGGCGTCGCCGCGGACGAGCTTGCGCACCTCGCGGCGCTGCTCGTCGCTCATCACGTCGGTGGTGACGGTGACGTTCTCGACGCCGGCCACGCTTTCTGCGGCCTTCCTCGTCTCCTCCGTGAGGTGGGACTTCATCGGGCATCCCGCGATGGTGAGGTAGATCTCGACGGCCACGTCGGCGCCGTCGATCTCGATGGACTTGACCATGCCGAGTTCGGTGATCGAGCGGTTCAGCTCCGGATCCTCGACCTTCGACAATGCGTTGCGAATATCAGATTCTTGAACCATGGGCATCGCCTTAAATCTGCTTCTTTACCTATAAGTGTTTTCGAGGGTCGTGGTCACAGAAACCGACCCTCAAGCCAATAAGCCACTGTACCTTGGGCACGGTCGCTTTATTCAACCTCGGCACCCGCCACGAGGCTCACCGCAGGCCCGCTAGGCCTCCCCACGAGGGGATTCGCTGGCACTTCGCGTACCGTCCGCCGACTCGCGTTCGTCTTCGTCGTGGGCACGGTCCTCGAGTTTGTCCTCGATCCGACGCATCAGATCGGAGAGTTCTTCCAGCTCGCGGCGCAGATAGTCGCGGGTCACTGTTTCGCCCACCGCAATGCGTACGCCCGCCAACTCCCGGGCCAGGAACTCCGTGTCGGCCTTGGTTTCCGCCGCGCGCCGACGATCCTCGTTCAACGCCAGGCGGTCGCGGTCGTCCTGCCGGTTCTGGGCCAGCAGGATCAGCGGCGCCGCGTAAGCAGCCTGTGTGGAGAAAGCCAGGTTGAGCAGGATGAAGGGATACGGATCCCAGTTCCACCACATGCCACCGATGTTGAGGCAGATCCACACCACCACAATGAGGGTCTGCCAGGCGAGGTACTTGCCGGTGCCCAGGAAGCGGGCCACCTTCTCCGCGCCCGCGCCGACGGCGTCGCCATTGAAGGAAAACAGCGAGCGGCGCGCCCCGGTGACCGGGGTGTCGAGGGCGGGCTGGTTGTAGTTCTTAGGCATCCGCGTCACCTTCCTGCGAGGACGTCTGTGGTTCCTTCTGTGCGTCGTTGCCGACGCGCCAGTCCTGGTCGCGCCAATCTTCCGGCAGCAGGGCGTCTAGCAGGTCGTCGACGGCGAGCACCCCGAGCAAGTGGTTCCCCTCGTCGACCACGGGCGCGCAGACCAGGTTGTACGTCGCGAAGAAGCGCGCCGCGGTCTCGTGGCTATCGGCCACGGACAGGGCTGGTAGGTCGAGGTCGAGCAGCTCGCTGACCAGGGTGGCGGGCGGATGGCGCAGCAGCTTCTGCAGGTGCACGCAGCCCAGGTAGTGCCCCGTGGGGGTGGACTGGGGCGGGCGCACCACGAACACCAGGGAGCTCAAAGAGCTGGACACATCAGGGTTGCGGGCGTGCGCCAGTGCCTCAGCGACTGTGGCCTGTGGGGTGAGGATAATTGCCTCGGAGGTCATCACGCCACCGACCGTGTCGGCGGAGAAGCTCATCAGGCGGCGCACAGGGGCAGAGTCCTCGGGATCCATGAGGTCGAGGAGAACGTCCGAGGTGCCGGTCGGGAGCTCGGCGAGCGCATCCGCGGCGTCGTCCGGCTCCATCTCCTCCAGAACCTCGGCTGCGCGCTCCACGCCGAGCTGATTGAGGATCGCGATGCGGGAGTCTTCCGGCAGCTCCGCGACGACATCCGCGAGGCGTTCGTTCGGGATCTCCCGGGCGAGCCTGGTTTGCTGTTCTTCTGGCAGGTCGTTCAGCGCGATAGCGATGTCTGCGGCGCGCATTTCCTGGAAGGACGCCAGCAGCTCGGCGTTGTTATCTGCAGGCCCCGTCCCGCTCGCGCTCAGGCCCTGGATGCGCGAAAGCGGGACCACCGCGACCTTCCCCAGGCGGCCCAGGCGGCCGCGCTGGGCGACGGCGACGCGGCTGACTTCCCAGTCCCTGGTGCGGGACTGCTTCAGCTCCACGTCCACGATCTCCAGCGCCTGGCCGTGCAGCTCGGCGTGTTCGGGATCGTCCGTGTGCACCTTGGAGCCCACCAGCTCGTGCTGAATGCTGATCTCGCCGGAGCGGGACTGGAAGGGCTTCAGGTTCACCGAACTGGAGGTCGCCATCACCTCCGAGGGGTTGATGCTGGCCACGCGAAGGATCGGCAGAAAGATCTGGCGCTTATTGGGCAGGGCGATGACCAACCCCAGGACGTGGCTGCGGTGCTGGTAGATCGTGACCACCACGTCCCGCACTCGGCCGATGGAGTCCCCGTAGGGGCCCATCAGCATCATTCCGGCCAGTCGGCCTGCATAAACGCGAGTTTCTGTCATGGAAACCAAGAATACTTGAGTGCCCACGCAGCCACGATGCCCGGCCGGGTGGCAGGCCCGCGATAGGATGAGGAGCATTCCTCGCAGCCAAGCCTTTCGCTGCGGACCCAAAAGCTGTGAAATCCACCCAAGGAGAGCTGCAAGCCGTGTTTTTTCCGCGCAATGCCAATGCTGGGCGCACCCCGAAAAGAAAGCGTGTGCTGGTAGCTGGACTGGCGCTGGCACTTGTGGCACCGCTTTCGTCCTGCGCGGAAAAGGAGCAGATCGTGATCGGGGTGCCGGACGCCGGCACCGGGACCCACGGCGGGCAACGCATGGAGGAAGAGCTGATCGAGCCGCTGGCACAGGAGTACGTCGAGCAATTCGAGGACATCAGCGAGGACACCCCAGAGGTCTCCACGACGCCGATCTCCGCCGAGCAGAGAATTGACCAGCTGCGCGAGGGCAAGGTCAGCATGACTTTCGGCTGTGTGGGGGAGCTGCTGGACGTTCTCGACCCGGCGAAGGGCCGGGAGCTACGGGAGATGTATGCAGCGGAGGAAAAGCCCGACCGTGTGAAGTGGCGGGACATCACTCACTCCACGATGCTCTCGGCTCTCCCTTCGGAGCTGGCGGCAACCTACCCCGGAGCGGCAGTGATCTGCGAGGACGATACCCTGCCACAGAACATTGTCGCCCTGTGGGCCAAGCCGCAGCCTGATCGTTATGAATTGCGGGCGGCCAATAACGTCGCCGGCGGGGTGTCCACCGAGAAGCTGCGTGCGACTGCTGCGGGCGAGGACTACGTCCAATAAGCGAGGGCTGGGGAGAGCGGGCGTCCTAGCCGGGCGCACACAACCCAGGGGCTCGCCAAGAAGAGCAGGGGGTGCCTCGTAGCCGGGCGGGCACGCGAAGGGGGCTCGGCGAGAAAACCAGCGGGGGTACAGAGCACTTCTCGACGCAAGAAAAAGCTCCCCCAGCCAGCTGGCTGGGGGAGCAGGGGCAATCTACCGACTAGTCGGCGAAGGCCTCCTCGAGCAGTGCCTTCTCTTCAAGCTGGTGGACCTTAGCCACACCAGTTGCGGTGGAGGACTGCGGGCGACGGGACACGCGCTTCAGCTGGATACCCGGCAGGTACTCAGGCAGCTCCAGCGCGATGAACGGCCACGGACCCTGGTTGGCCGGCTCGTCCTGCACCCAGCGGAACTCCGCGTTCGGGTAGTTGGACAGAGCGTCGCGGATGCGGTTGAACGGCAGCGGGTGCAGCATCTCCAGGCGGATGATGGCGACATCGTCGCGGCCATCCTTCTGGCGCTTCTTCTCCAGCTCGTAGTAGATCTTGCCGGAGCACATCAGGACGGTCTTGATGTCCTTGTTCACGCCGTTCTGGTTCGGGTCGTCGATCACCGAGGTGAACTTCTTCGTATCCGTGAAGTCCTCAACAGCGGACACCGCGGCCTTGTTGCGCAGCATCGACTTCGGGGTGAAGACGATCAGCGGGCGGGTCAGGGAGCCCAGCGCGTGGCGACGCAGCAGGTGGAAGTAGTTCGCCGGGGTACTCGGCTGAGCCACGGTCCAGGAACCTTCCGCGGACATCTGCAGGAAGCGCTCGATGCGTGCGGAGGAGTGGTCCGGGCCCTGGCCCTCGTAGCCGTGCGGCAGAAGCATGACCAGGTTGGACTTCTGGCCCCACTTCGCCTCACCGGAGGAGACGTACTCATCGATGACGGTCTGGCCACCGTTGGCGAAGTCACCGAACTGTGCCTCCCACAGTGTCAGCGCGTCGGTGTTACCCACGGAGTATCCGTACTCGAAGCCTATGCCCGCGTACTCGGTGAGCGCGGAGTTGTAGGCCTCGAAGCGGCCGCCGTTGCCGGTGTCCTCAGCCAGGGACTGCAGTGGGCTGTAGCGGTCGAAGTCCTCGTTGTCGAAGAGGACCGCGTGGCGCTGGGTGAAGGTACCGCGCAGGGAGTCCTCGCCGACGAGGCGGATGAGCTTGCCCTCGGCAGCCAGGGAACCCAGGGCGAGCAGCTCGCCGAAGGCCCAGTCGATGTTGCCGTTCTCGCTCATCTCCTTGCGACGCTTGATGATCGGCTTCACACGGTGGTGGGCGTTGAACCACTCCGGAGTCTCGTAGAACTTGTCGCCGATCTGGCGAACCAGGTCCTTGGAGATGGAGGTGTCCAGGCCGTGCGGCAGCTCCTGAGAGCCGGTGATGCCGGTCTGCTCGGCCGGAGGGGCGCCCTTCTCAGCCTCGCGGACCTGGTTGAACACGGTCTCAAGCTGGTCGTGGAAGTCCTGTGCAGCGCGCTTGGCCTCTTCCTCGGAGATATCGCCGCGGCCGATGAGGGCCTCGGTGTACTGCTCGCGGGAGGTCGGCAGCTCGTTGATGATGTCGTACATCAGCGGCTGGGTCATCGACGGGTCGTCGGCCTCGTTGTGACCGCGACGGCGGTAGGTGACCAGGTCGATGAAGACATCCTTGCCGAAGCGGTTGCGGTAATCGACCGCCAGCTGTGCCACCCAGACGACGGCCTCCGGGTCGTCGCCGTTGACGTGGAAGACCGGAGCGTCGAAGCCCTTGGCCAGGTCGGTGGCGTAGTAGGTCGAACGGCCGGAGTCCGGGGTCGTCGTGAAGCCGATCTGGTTGTTCACGATGACGTGGACGGTACCGCCGACGGAGTAGGCGTTCAGCTTGGAGAGGTTGATCGTCTCCTGGACGATGCCCAGGCCGGTGAAGGCGGCGTCGCCGTGCAGCAGGATCGGCATGACCGAGCCCTTGGCGTCCTCGCCGTGCTTCTCGACGAGCAGGTCCTGCTTCGCGCGGGAGATGCCCTCCATCACCGGGTTGACTGCCTCCAGGTGGGACGGGTTGGCAGTCAGGGTGACGTCGATCTCGTTGTCGCCGAACATCTGGATGTAGGTGCCCTCGGCGCCCAGGTGGTACTTCACGTCACCGGAACCGCCGGCGGAGCCCGGGTCGATGTTGCCCTCGAACTCGGTGAAGATCTGAGCGTAAGGCTTGCCCACGATGTTGGCGAGGACGTTCAGGCGGCCACGGTGGGCCATGCCGATGACGACCTCGTTGAGCTTCGAATCCGCAGCGCGGTCGATAGCCGCATCCATCAGTGGGATCAGGGTCTCCGCGCCCTCCAGGGAGAAACGCTTCTGGCCGATGTACTTGGTCTGCAGGAAGTTCTCGAAGGCCTCAGCGGAGTTCAGCTTCTGCAGGATGTACTTCTGCTCTGCGGAAGAGTACTTCGGCTGGCCGCCCTCGACGTGCTGCTGCAGCCACAGGCGCTCATCCTTGTCCATGACGTGCGCGTACTCGTAGCCGACCTTGCGGGTGTAGGCCTTACGCAGGGTGTCGAGCACCTCGCGCAGGGTCATGGTCTCGCGACCGTTGAAGCCACCGACGTTGAAGGTGCGGTCGAAGTCCCACAGGGTCAGGCCGTGGGATTCGATGTTCAGGTCGGAGTGGTCCGGCATTGGCAGACCCGGCTGTACCCAGTGCAGTGGGTCGATGTCCGCGATGAGGTGACCGCGGGAGCGGTAGGCCTCGATGAGCTGCGCAACACGGGTGGACTTGTCCACGCCGGTGTTCGGCAGATCCTGGGACCAGCGGATCGGCGCGTAGGGGACGTGCATGGCCTGGAAGATCTCGTCCCAGAAGCTGTCGTTGATCAGCAGGCGGGACATGGTCCGCAGGAACTCGCCGGACTCCGCACCCTGGATGATGCGGTGGTCGTAGGTCGAGGTGATGGTGACGAGCTTGCCGATGCCCATCTCGCCGAGGCGGTCGACGGAGGTGCCCTGGAACTCGGCCGGGTAATCCATCGCACCAACGCCGATGATCGCGCCCTGGCCGTTGGTCAGGCGCGGCACGGAGTGGCGGGTACCGATGCCACCCGGGTTGGTCAGGGAGATGGTCACTCCCTGGAAGTCGTCCATCGTCAGCTTGCCGACGCGGGCGCGGGCGACGATGTCCTCGTAGGCGTCGACGAACTCGGAGAAGTTCATCTTCTCCGTCTCCTTGATCGCTGCCACGACCAGGCTACGGCTGCCGTCCTTGTTGTTCATGTCGATCGCCAGGCCCAGGTTGATGTGCTCCGGGGTGACGACGGTCGGCTTGTTGTCGACGACCTTGTAATTCAGGTTCATGTCCGGGTGAGCCTGAACCGCGCGGATCAGGGCCCAGCCGATGATGTGCGTAAAGCTGATCTTGCCACCACCGCGGGCAAGCAGCTGCTGGTTGATGATCGCACGGTTTTCGAACATGAGCTTCGCTGGCATGTCGCGGACCGTGGTTGCGGTCGGGATGCTCAGCGAGGCGTCCATGTTCTTAGCGATGGCGCGGGCGGTACCACGCAGCACCTGCTCGCCGGCCTCGGGGGCCTCTACCGGCTGCTTCGGCTCCGGCGGGGCGACGCGCTTCGGGATGGCGTCATAAGTTGCGACGACGCGCTCGTCGGCGTCGCCACGCAGGCCACCACGTCGGCCGGAAGCGGCGGTGGCGGCGCCAGCGGAGGCGGCTGGGGTGCTCTGGGCGCTCGTGGCGGCACCGTTATTTGCGCCCGCCGAGCTGCCGGCGAGTTCGCCGTTCTTCTCGAAGTACTTCCGCCATTCGGGGTCAACCGACTCCGGGTCCTTCTTATACTGCTGGTACATCTGATCGACCAGCCATTCGTTCTGACCGAAATTCGCGCTGCTCACAGCAGGTCCTCGCCTCTTTTCATCATGACTTCAGTCTCGCTGTAACAGCCTACACGATGTGCTATGCGATTTCGCTTCCAGGTGGCGCGTCACCGACCGGCGAAAAACGGCGTGTGACCTAGCGAGATTCCCGGGATGCGGCGACGAGGTCCGCGTATCTGCCGCTGGATTCCAAAAGCTCCTGATGACGGCCTTGTTCAACAATTTTTCCAGCGCTGACGACCGCAATATTGTCAGCCAACTCCGCGGTGGAGAGTCGGTGGGCGATGATGATCGCCACCCGCGAACGCGTAGCCAGTGCGATGGCCCGAACCACGTCAGCCTCGACCGCAGGATCGATATTCGCCGTCGCCTCATCCAAGACCATGATGTCCGGGTCGATGAGCTCCGCGCGAGCCAACGCGATGATCTGCTGCTGGGCAGAGGACAATCCCCGGCCCCTCTCACCGACCTCGCCGGCGAAGCCGCCGTCGATGCCGGCGATAATGTCCCTGCCTCCGATGGCAGCGATGGCCGCGGTGATCTCCTCCTGGCTCGCAGTCGGTCGACCATAGGCGATGTTCTCGGCCACCGTGCCGCGAAACAGGTGCGCCTCCTGGGGGACGTAACCTACCCGCGTACGCCAGGCCCGCAAGGGGAGCTGCTGGAGGTCGAGGCGCTGCACTTCGGGGTTATCCGTGTCGAACACAGCGGTGATGGTGCCCGCCGACGGCTGGTACCACCGGGTGACCAGCTTCGCGATCGTCGACTTCCCGGCGCCCGTCGCGCCAACGAGGGCGGTCGTGCCACGGAAACTTAAGCATGCGCCCCGCAGGGAGTCCTGCTCGGCACCGTCGTAGCGGAAATGCACGTCAGAGAAGTCCACCGCGGCGACCTTGCCCGGCAACCTCGCATCGGCGCCGGCGTCCCCAGTGCTGGGCTCGGTAGGGACGGCCAATAACTCGGAGATTCGCTCGAAACTCACCGCGGCCTGCTGGAACTTATCGAAGATCTGCGAGAGCTGCTGGACGGGGCCGAAGAAGAAGGTCAGATACAGGCTGAAGGCGACCAGCGCGCCGTGGCTCGTCGTGCCTTCCGCGACCCGAGCGGTACCGAAAAATAGGACGGTCGCCTGGGCGAGCTCGGTGATGAAGGAGATGCCGGGGAAGAAGATGCTCACCGCTGCCTGCGCGCGGGTGCGCAGCCCCACGTACCGCTGCGACTGCTCCTCGATGCGCTCGGAAAGCACCGGGCCGAAGCCGTAGGCCGCCGCGGTGTTGAGCCCGTTGACCGCCTCCTGGAAGTGGGCGTTGACCGTGGAGACCTGGGAGCGGGCGGCCCGGTAGAGGCGCGAGGAGTAGCGGCGGAAGACCCACGCGCCCACCCTGATGACCGGCAGGAACAGTGCGGTGATGCCCGCCAGCGCAGGGTCGGTCCAGATGAGCATGCCCAGCACACCCAGCAGCATCGTGGTGGAGACGATGGCCTGGGAAAGCCCGGTCTGCAGGAAGCTGGAGAGATTGTCGATATCCGTCGTCATTCGGGTCATGACCCGGCCCGAGGCGTTCTGCTCGAACCAGCTCATGGGCAGCCGGTGGAGATGCTCGAAGCTGCGCACGCGAAGGGCGTAGAGCAGGCGCTCGCCGGTGTGCGTGGTGAGCACCGTGTTCCAGGCGCTGGCGGCCCAGGAAATACAGACCAGGAGCAGGGCGCCGAGCCCCAGGGAGAACAGTGCGCTGCGGTCTGACCTGCTGATTCCTTCGTCGATGGCCTTGCGCACCAGGGATGGCAGGGCAATATCGGCGACGAGCCCCAGCAGGAGCGTTGCCACGATGACCGCGGTCGCGACCGGGACGAGCCCCACCAGGGTGCGCAGCCGCAGTGCGGGGGTCGCGTTCTCCGACTCCGGGCCGGCGGGCGTGGCGTTGTGAGAAGTCGGCTCCTGCTGTGACGGGGTGACGCGGCGCAGCGCTGCGGCGTCGGCCTCCAACATGTCCGTGAACCTCGCAGCGTCGGCCGCTCGCGCGCGCTCCTCGTCGTCGCCAGTGCCATCGGCGAGGCCGAGCAGCTCCTGATTCGTGCTTTCCTGGATCTCCTCCCAGCTGCGCGGCCACAGCGGACGGGCCGAGGGAGCGGGCAGGCTGATGACGCCCGTTTTCTCGGCGTCAGCGTTAGTCGCGCCCGTGTCTTCGGGCGCTGCCCGGTGGTCGACGATCATCATCGTCAGGTTTCCCTCGCCCGCGCGCTGATGGAGATTGGCGATGATCTTCTGTTCGGTGACGGTATCGATGGCGCTGGTGGCACTGTCCAGGATCAGGACCCTAGGGTTGCGTAGCACCGCGCGGGCCAGCGCGATGCGCTGCCGCTGCCCACCCGATAGTGTCAGGCCGCGCTCACCCACGATGGTGGAATAGCCCCCGAGCTCGTCGATGAAGTCGGCGGCACAGGCGATGCGGGCTGCCTCCGCCACCTCGGCGTCGCTCGCCTGAGTTCCCATACGGATGTTCTCCGCGATGGACATGGAGTAAAGGAAGGGCTCGTCGAAGACGATCGTCGGCCACTGCGTGAGGGGCAGGTCTCCCAGCCGGATCGCGGTGCTGCCCGCGTAGGCCTCAAAGTCGGCCGTAACGTCCGCCGATTGCCCAGCCAGAGCCAGCGCCAGCGCCGACTTCCCGGACCCCGCAGGACCCGTGATGTACGCGGTCGACCCGGGAGTGACATCCACGGCGAGGTTCTCGCCCGCCCGGGTGCGGAAGGTGCCCCGGACCCCGACGGGGCCATTCGGGAGCTTTCCCGGGTTCTCAGGCGCCTGCCGTTGGGGGAGGGCGAGGATGTCCTGCACGCGGGAGACGGCGGCGTTCGCCAGGTGCAACATCACCAACATCCCGGCGCCCATGCGCGTCATCCGTGACAGCAGGGTGACGTAGGCCGACGCCGAGAGGAACTCTCCGATGGTGATCGCGCCCCGCATCGCGAGCAGACCGCCGGTAACCACGGTGGCGATCAGCGCAATCTGTGGGACGGCAGCCAACGCCGGTTGGAAGCGAGCAGTGAGCTGCCCGACGTGCAAGCGCATTCCGAAGAGCCTGCGGGCCCGAGCCATAAAGCTGGTCTGCTCGCGCTCCTCCTGGACGAAAGCCTTGACGATGCGCACGCCCGTCACGGTCTCCTCCACCTGGCTGGCGACGTCCGCGGCCTGCTGTTGGGCCTCCCACGTCGCGTCGTAGAGCCGGCGGCGGGAGAAGAAGGCGATGGCGGCGAGCACCGGAAGTTGAATGCTGAGCAGCACCGCCAGCGGCCAGGAGAGCCAGAACATGATCCCTAAGATCAGCACGACCTCCACGAAGATGCTGCCCATGATGGGCAGCATCGCCAGCATCCCCTGGATCTGGTTCAAATCCGAGATGGTTCGGGAGACCACCTGCCCGGTGCGCACCTGGGCCATCGCCGCCGGTGATGCGCCCTGCAGGGCTGCGAGGCAACGCATCCGGATGTCGTGCTGGACGTCGACGGAGAGTTTCCCGGCGAAGAAGCGCCGCGCGCCGTGGGTGCAAAACCGGGCGAAAGCCGCCGCGATGAGCAGGCCGATCGCGCCCCGGCTGCCATCGATCGCCCGGCCGGCGAACAGCGGGATCAGCACGGCCGCGGCGGGCATGAGAACGCTCAGCAGGGTAATGATGCCCAGCTGCATGCGGTGAGCGCTCAAGGGGGCGCGGAGGAAAGCAAACACGATAGCTATCAGCCTATCGCTTGCACCAGGTAGGAAAAGCCCGCCACCACGGCAGCGGGAGACGTCGAAAAGCGGGAGCCGGGAGAAACGGCCCCGGCGCGAGGCAAATAAACCGGGTTAAGATCAACGCAGGAGACGAACCGCGCCGCGGAGAGAGGATTCCTCAATGGGATTTTTGGAAAACATCGCCCAGGCCCTCGACGTTGAGGGCATCGAGTCCCGAGCCACCGATGGAACGCTGTTCGTTCCAGTCTCTGCGGAAGTGGAGATCCAGTTCGAGCTGATCGAAGGGGTAGCCGGGGTCAGCACACCGGCCGCGAACGTCTTCGTCGCGCTCGCCGACGTCACCGATGAGGATGAGGACTTCGACGCCGCCCTGGTCGGTGTGGTCTTCACCCCGGAGGCCGCGGTCGAGGCAGTGAACCGGCACATGGCCACCGACGAGGTGATCACGGTGCTCAATGAACTGCTTGATGGGCAGGACCCGCGCGTCGAGGACCTCGAGTTCGAACAGGATGATTACGACCCCCTTGTCCTGCGCGCGAACCTCAGCGCTAACTCCAAGGTCACCGTGAAGATCTCGGAGGGCCAGGGGGCGCCGACCGCTGCAGTGAGCTTCGTGGTGCTGCCCGATAGCGTCTTCGATCTCGCGGAGAACATCGCCGCGGAGATCCTCGTCGATGAGGAGGACGAGCAGGACCCGGCGAAGCTGGACATGCTGGACGCCACCCTGGACGAGCTGCGCACGCAGTACCAGGAGGTGCTGGACCTCGGCGTATTCGAGGATTTCAACCAGCTCTTCGACGTGCTCGCTTATGTCTCGCAGCAGGCCGAGGACTGGGAGGACCTCCTGGTCACCCTCGACGACGGCTCCGAGGACCCGTTCTTCGAGTGGGTCGAGGTCGAGGACAGTGATGTTGAGGACGATGACGCCGACGACGTCGCTGCCGACGGGGAGGACGGCGACGTGACGGCAGACGGTGAGGAACGCTAGCTTTCCACGCACCGCGACTGGCGGGGCGCGGGTGGTCAGGCGCGGCCGGGGTGTGGGCTAGCATGGCTAGCGTGATGATGGGCACAGCCCCCGGCACGGCGCCGGGCACATGCTGTGCCACCCAGCGTTGAGCGAGGACCGCAGGAGGGGCACGTGACCGAGGTAGCCATCATTGGGGCCGGCATGGCCGGCCTTGCAGCGGCCCGCACGCTCTCTCAGGCCGGGGCGCGCTGCACCCTCTTCGACGCCGCTGACCGAGTGGGCGGGCTGGTGCGCTCGGAGCAGCACGGCGAGATCACCGTGGACCGGGGACTGCAGTTCTTCAATACCTGGTACCCGGCGGTCAAGGAGATCCTGAACCCCGGGGAGTACTCCGCCCTCAAGATCAAGAACTTCCAGCCGGGGATCAACACCGTCACGCGTGCGGGTTCCGCGCTGATCATCGACCCCGTTCGCGCGCCATCGATGGTGCCGAAGCTGCTGCGCTCGGAATTCAGCTCCGCGCTACGGCTGGGTGAGCTCGTGCGCATGCGCAACTGGCTGCGCAGCGAGCTGATGCACCGCTCCTCACTGGAGCTGCGTGGCCCCAGCCGCTTCGGGCACGCCAGCGACGAGCCGGTCGCGGAGTCGCTTACCAAGGCCGGCATCACCGGCCCGGTCCGCCAGAACGCGGTCGACCCAATCCTGCGCGCCTTCCTCTATGACCACGGCGGGGAAACCTCCGCGGAGTTCGCGAAGTGGGTGTTCGTCACCCTGTTGCGCGGCACGCTGGCCCTGCCGGAGCGCGGAATGGGGGACCTGGCGGCGACGATGGGGCGCCTCGGCGGCGTCCGCGTCGAACTGAACTCCCAGGTCAGTGCGGTGGACGTCCAACCGAATGGGGTGGAGCTCACGGTGAACGGCAAGACCGAGCGCTTCTCCCATGCGATCGTGGCCACCTCTGCGCAGGCGGCCCACGAGCTGATCGGCACTGCGGTGCCCGAGCATCGCGGGCAGAGTACCTGGTGGTTCACCGTGAGCGACGAGGTGCACAGCGACAGGCTCGTGACCGTGGACGGCAGTGGTGAGCTGTGCATCGACCTGGCCGCCGAGGTCACATCTGTGGCCCCGGCCTACGCGCCGGGAAGCCAGCTGATTGCTGCAGCGACCTCCCAGCCGCACAGCAACGGCGATTTTCACGCGGCCCGCGATCTGCCCACCGAAATGCAGGTCCGCCGTGACGTGGCCAGCATTTACGACTGCAGCCCCGAGGCCCTGGAGTTGGTCACCCGCCACGACATCCCAGACGCCCTGCCACTGGTCGGGCCCAATCACGCGATCCAGGCCCAACCGGCAGCCGAGCTGCTCGATGGGCGCGTGGCGGTCGCCGGCGCTCACACCGCGACCTCAACCATCGATGGTGCTATCCGCTCCGGGCAGCGTTCTGCCCGGGCTATCGCGGAGCTGCTGGCAGAAAAATAGCCCCGTGCCGGGCGGGGCGACTCTGGGGCTACCGCCTGGTAACAGGGTAATAATCCGCAAAAATCCCCGCACTCTGCGGGGATTCATTGCTTCAGGGGGGATTAGGCTGCGGCGGCCTCGGCTTTGTTCCTCCGGTCGATGAAGTAGTAGCGGATGGACATTGCCACCGTGAACACCACGCCTGCGATGAGGGCGGAGTGGAAATCCGACATCCAGAACATCGTGCCGAAGGTCAGCAGGATCATGGCGATTGCGAAGTATTGACCCAGCGGCCATAGCGGCACCGTGAAGTGCGCGTGGGCGACGTCCTCGGAGTTCAGGTGCTTGCGGTAGGCCAGGTGGCTGATGAGGATCATCAGCCACACGAAGATTGTGGCGAAGGTGGCCAGCGCGGCGATGTCCTGGAACAGGCGCTCAGCGGTCGGGTTGATCAGCTGCAATACGATGCCGATGACCAGCACGATGAGCAGGGCACTGATCGTGGAGACCGGCACGCCATTGCGCGGGTCGATCTTGGCGAACATCTTCGGGGCGAGCTTCTGGCGAGCCATGCCGTGAATCACGCGGCCGGCGCCGTAGAGATCCGAGTTGATCGCGGACAGTGCCGCGGAGAGAACCACGACGTTCAGGAGGGCAGCGGCCCAGCCGATGCCCAGGGAGCTGAAGATCTGCACGAACGGGGACTGCTCGCCGGTGATCTCGCGCCACGGAATCACCGCGACGATGACGAAGATCGCGAGCACGTAGAACAGCAGGATGCGCATCGGCACCGTGTTGATGGCCTTCGGGATCGTCTTCTCCGGGTCCTCGGCCTCGGAGGCCGTCACGCCGATGATCTCCGTGCCACCGAAGGCGAAGAGCACCAGAATGAGGGCGGACAGCACGCCGGTGACGCCGTTCGGGAACAGGCCGCCGTCGTTCCACAGGTTCGAGATGCCGACGGTGCCTCCGGTGTCCACGTTGAACACGAGGATGGCCGCACCGCCGAGGATCATGGCGACCACCGCGGTCACCTTGATCGTCGTGAACCAGAACTCCAGCTCACCGAACCAGCGGGCGGAGGCGAGGTTCGCCGCCCCCACGATGATCAGCGCCACCGCGACCCAGACCCAGGAGGCCGTCTCCGGGAACCAGAACTTCATATACAGCGCCACGGCCGTGAGGTCGGCCAGGCACACGATGATCATCTCGAAGGCATACATCCAGCCGGTGATGTACCCGGCCCATCCGCCCAGGTAGCGGCGGCAATATTCCGCGAAAGAGCCAGCGACGGGGTGGGCCACGGACATCTCGCCCAGGGCGCGCAGCATGAAGTACACGATCGCGCCGCCGAGCAGGTAGACGAAGATGACACCGGGGCCCGCCGCGCCGATCGCGCCGGCGGAACCGTAGAACAGCCCGGTGCCGATGGCCGAACCCAGCGCGATGAAGTGGATGTGTCGGTGGCGCAGCGCGCGCCGCAGCTCGCCCTGGTGGCTGTCAGTCGTGGATTCGCCCGCCGTGGCGGCCTCGGGCGCTGGTTGTTGCGACATGGGATTGTCCTCCGGATTCCGTCAAGCCGCGAAAGTCAGATCGATATCAGCCGTAGTATGCCACGTCACACTCTGGGCGAAAGATTCGGGTCGGCGCTGCCAATGGCCACAATCGGAGCAGGCTGCGATCTGCCTTCCACCGGGTGGCGCGGTATGGCTTTTGCTGGCCGCAGAGCGTACTGTCAAGTGCGATGAGTGATACTGATAGCGTCTCCGGCGACGTCAACAAGCCGGTGGATAACGATTACTCGGTAGCTCAGAACAATCTGCAGGAAGAGGCCCAGCAGGCGCCGGTCAACGATGCGCCGCTGAATATCTCTGATGTGTTGGGGGAGAACACCGAAGATTCCGCGATGGAATCCGCCGGTGGCTCCGCTGTAGCCGAGGGCGCAGAAGATTCTGGGAAGACCGACAATCTCAACAACGAGAAGAACAAGAACGAGAACCCAGAGGACACTGTGGCCGATCAGCAGGCGGAAACCGTAGAAAACAACAACGACAACGACACCACCCCGACCGCGTCCATCCAGGACGTCGCCGTCGCGAAGGACGACGAGCAGGCAGACAACGCGCAGGAAGACAAGGACGACGACGGTGCCGGTTTCGGTGACCTGGGTCTGTCGCCGGAGGTGCTCGACGCCGTCCGTGCCGTCGGATTCACCTCGCCGTCCCCAATCCAGGAGCAGACCATCCCGCTGCTGATGGCAGGGGAGGACGTGGTCGGCCTCGCGCAGACCGGTACCGGTAAGACCGCCGCCTTTGCGCTGCCGATCCTGTCCCGGCTGAACCTGAAGTCCCGCAAGCCGCAGGCCCTGGTGCTGGCACCGACCCGTGAGCTGGCGCTGCAGGTCGCGGAGTCCTTCGAGGACTTCGCGGGGAAGATGGGCGGGGTCAACATCCTGCCGATCTACGGCGGCCAGCCTTATGGCGCGCAGCTCTCGGGCCTGCGCCGCGGCGCGCACGTCGTCGTCGGCACCCCGGGTCGCGTGATCGATCACCTGCAGAAGGGCAGCCTGGACATCTCCGAGCTGCGCTTCATGGTGCTCGACGAGGCCGACGAGATGCTGAACATGGGCTTCCAGGAGGACGTGGAGCGCATCCTGGAGGACACCCCGGAGGAGAAGCAGGTCGCGCTGTTCTCGGCGACGATGCCGTCCGCGATCCGCCACCTGTCCAAGCGCTACCTCAACGAGCCGCAGGAAGTGACGGTCAAGTCCACCCAGCGCACCGCGGAGAATATCGAGCAGGACTACCTGATCGTGCACCACCGCGAGAAGCTGGACGCGCTGACCCGCATCCTCGAGGTCACCGACTTCGACGCGATGATCATGTTCGTCCGCACCAAGAACGACACCGAGGAGCTTGCGGAGCGCCTGCGCGCCCTGGGCTACGAGGCTGCCGCCATCAACGGCGATATCGCCCAGGCGCAGCGCGAACGCACCGTGGACCAGCTCAAGGACGGTCGCCTGGACATCCTGGTCGCCACCGACGTCGCCGCTCGTGGCCTGGACGTCGAGCGCATCACGCACGTGTTCAACTACGACATTCCGCGTGACACCGAGTCCTATGTGCACCGCATCGGCCGCACGGGGCGCGCGGGGCGTTCCGGCCGCGCCGTGCTGTTCGTGACCCCGCGTGAGCGCCGGATGCTGAAGTCCATCGAGCGCGCGACGAAGTCCCGCCTCAACGAGATCGAGCTGCCGAGCGTTGACCAGGTCAACGAGGCCCGCAAGGCGAAGTTCAACCGCGAGCTGACCAAGAACCTCGAGGATCCGCAGGTCTCCGTGTTCCGCGAGCTGGTGACCACCTACGCGGAGGACAACGGAGTCACCCTGGAGGACATCGCTGCGGCATTGGCAGCCGGGGCCCAGGGCGGGGAGAAGTTCCTCATGGAGGAGGCTCCGCGCCGCGAGCACAAGCGCCGCAGCGACGACCGTTACGGCGATGCCGATCGCCGTGGTGGCGGGGCGTACCGCTCCTTCGAGGAGCGCTTCAACAAGCCAGCCCCCCGGTTCACGGATCGCAACGGCAACGAGATGGAGGTCTACCGCCTCTCCGTCGGCCACCGCCAGCGCGTGCGCCCGGGCGCAATCGTGGGTGCCCTGGCCAACGAGGGCGGGCTGAACTCCCGCGACTTCGGCCGCATCAGCATCTTCTCCGAGCACTCCCTGGTGGAGCTGCCGGCGGACCTGCCGAAGCAGGTCTTTGAGGCCCTCGACCAGACCCGCGTGTCCGGTCAGCTGATCAATATCGAGCCGGACCCGGGTGCCCCGAAGGGCCGCCCGGGCTCCCACCGTGGCAACCGCCGCGACCGCGATGGTCGCCGCGGTGGCTACCGCGACGACCGGGGCCGGGGGGAGCGCCGGGGCGGCGGACGCTTCGACCGCGACCGCGACCGCGGTGGGCGTGGGCGCGGCCGTGGGCACCACAACCGCTTCGAAGACTCCCATGGGGATCGCCGTGGCGGTGGCCGCCACCGGGACGACCGCGGTTTTGAGGGGCGTGGCGGCCGCGGTAATAACCGCCGCGGGGGACGCTACTAGCCGAAACCTGTAAATCCGGCTGACGTGGAAGAGGCCACGTCAGCCGGATTTTTCGTAGGGGTCGGCTGGGTTAGGTGGCCAAAGCAAGGCATAGAGAAATAGCCGTGGGAGTGAGTTTCACTCCCACGGCTATGTGGCATTCGCGCGCTGCATGCGAGCGCCTGCGAAAATGCGTGGACTAGACGAACATCAGGACCGCGGTGATCAGCCACAGCAGGTTGAAGATGCCGCCGAACATGGCAGCCTTGCCGGGCAGGCCCTTGGCCGCATCGCCCTGGACGGCGGCGAGCTCGTCCTCGCTCGCCGGGGTGTCGGATTCGTCGAGGCCATCAACGGAGATCAGGCCGCGACGCTGCTGCGGGATCACCGCCAGCAGCAGGACCAGCCAGGCTGCCAGAGAGGTGAGGATGGCGGCGTGGAAGGCGTAGTTCTGCATTGCGCCGTCCACGGTCATGAAGGCGACCAGGCCCAGCACGGGGACCAGCAGGGAGATGTAGCCGTAGCGGCGGGTCATGCCAGCCAGGGTTGCCACGGAGCCCACCGCCTTGGCGGAGCCGGACTGCGCGGCGCGCAGGGAAGGTGCGAATGCCGAGGTAGCGATCGCGACCGGTCCGATGAGGAGGATCGCAGCGATGACGTGGAGAGCAGTAATAAATTGATCCATGTGAACCACTCTGTCAAAAAATTCGTGACTAGTCACAAAACCCCCGTCAGCGGGGCAGCTGGCAGGCCTCGCGGGCAGTAGCAGCGTCGCCGGCGGTGATCGCCAGCCCGTAGCGGGCCACCACCTCCAGGTAGCGGGCCACGTAGGGGCAGCGGGCCGCAGGGTTGGGCGGCAACCAGGCCTCCAGCGTCGCATCAGACTTCTCCCGGTTCAGCTCCGAGGCGGTGACCGCCAGGTTGTAGTGCCAGTCATTGGCGAAGCGATGACGCTTCTCTGCTGTCCAGGCGTGTGCCCCCAAATCCCAGGCCGCGGCGAGTGGGACAATGTGGTCGATATCCGTGCCCTGCGGGCGTACCGGTTCGGCGGAGTACTCATCGGATGCCTCGCCGGTGGCCCGCGGGCAGGGGCTGGCGGGTTCGGTGGGGAAGTTCAGGTTCAGCACCAGCTCACGGGTCGAGCAATAACTGCCATCCGGCGCGATGCTGTGCGACCAGCCCTGCAGAAACCGGGTGCGGTCGTAGCCCACCACCCGGATTCGCTGGGGCACGACCTCCACCTGAACCAGCGCGCGGCGGGCCAACTCCTGCGCGCGCTGATCCACAGAGCGGCCCCCAGGCAACCAACCAGTTGGCACCGGAACCGACGTCGTGAAAAACAACAGACCAGCCACGGCGGAGAGAAAGACTAGAGAGAAAAAGAAACGTCGCCCCATGTTGTCTTAGACAACGCGAGGCGACGTTTGGTTCCCGAGGTTGCGGAAAAATTTTCCGCAGGGAGGGGAGGGGCTACTTAGCGGCCTCCTCCACGAACTCCTTCTCGGTGAGGCGATCGGCCTTGTTGCTCAGCTCGATGGACTTGTCGAACTCATCCAGAACCTTCGCGGAAGGCTCCTTGGTCATCAGGGTCACGCCGACCATGAAGACCACGTTGGCCAGCACGCCCGGGATCATCTCGTAGAGGCCGAACGGCTTATCGGCGATGCCGAAGTTAGCCAGGCCGCCCCACAGGAAGCTGACGATCGCACCGGCAGCCAGGCCGGCGATCGCGCCCGGGGCGTTCAGGCGACGCCAGTACAGGGAGGCGATGATGACCGGGCCGAATGCGGAACCGAAGCCGGCCCACGCGAACTCGACCAGGCTCAGCACGCCGGAATCCGGCTTGGCCGCGATGAACACCGCCAGCAGGGCGACGACGAGAACTGCGAAGCGGGAAAGAACCTGCAGCAGGCGATCGGAAGCGTTCTTGTTGAACAGGCCCTTGTAGATGTCCTCGATCAGTGCGGAGGAGACCACCAGCAGCTGGGAAGAAATCGTGGACATGATGGCCGCCAGCACTGCGGTGAGCACCAGACCAGCGATCAGCGGGTGGAACAGGATCTGGCCCATGTCCAGGAAGATCGTCTCGAAGTTGATCTGGTCGACGATCTTGATGTCCGGGTTCTCGGTGAAGAATGCCGGGCCGATGATCGCCACGAAGACGGTACCGATCATGGACAGACCCATCCAGGTCACGCCGTAGAACATGCCCTTGCGAGCAGACCGCGGGGTACGCAGCGCCATGAAGCGCACGATGATGTGCGGCTGGCCGAAGTAGCCCAGGCCCCAGGCCAGACCAGAGATGATGGTCACGAAGCCCACGCCGTTGACCAGGGAGAACCAGTTCGGGTTCGGCTCCAGGCCGGAGGCAGCGTAGGCGTTCTCCGTCTGGAAGCTGAAGATGGCGCTCGGGTCCTCCATGTGCAGAACCGCGAAGATCGGCACCAGGATCAGGGAGATGAACATGATGCAGCCCTGCACCGCGTCCGTGTAGGACACAGCGAGGAAGCCACCGACGAAGGTGTAGATCACGGTCACACCGGCGATCACGGCGATGCCGACGGCGTAAGAGGAGTCAAAGGTGGACTCGAAGTAGCGACCACCGGCGACCATGCCGGACGCCACGTAGAAGGTGAAGAACAGCAGGATCACGAGGCCAGCGACCACGCGAAGCACGTGGGACTTGTCCTCGAAGCGGTTCTCCAGGAAGCTCGGCACGGTGATGGAGTTGTCCGCGATCTCGGTGTAGGCGCGCAGGCGTGGTGCGGTGAACCACCAGTTGAGTGCGCAACCGAGCAGCAGGCCGATGGCCACCCAGAGCTCAGAGAAGCCGGATACGAAGATCGCGGCGGGAAGGCCCATCAGCAGCCAGCCGGACATATCGGAGGCGCCAGCGGACAGGGCTGCGACGAACGGGTTAAGGTTTCTGCCGCCCAGTATGTAGTCCTCGTACTCGTCGGTCTGCTTATAACCGAGGAGTCCAATGAACATCATGGCGATCAGATAGATCACCATTGCTGTGACGAACCATGCTTGGTCTGTCATACAGAATGTCTCTTTCTTTGTAGGGTCGAGACTTCCTGAAAGACCACCCGGGGCCGATGAAGAGCCGGCCGAATGGTTAGTCGAAGTCAATATTTAAAACTTGAGCATGGCCATGATGCCAGAATTCTCAACGCTTTTCTGCCAAAATCCTGAAAAAAGACCGAAAGAATGCCGTGTTGCTGGGCTTTAATGAGAGGAAAATGGGCAGTCTACGTGCGCCGATTCGGTGTGTCCGCGGGGCATGGTAGACCCTTATAACTATGGGATCTGCTTTTCTGCTGCACGCGCTCGTGCCGGCCGGGGGCGGCGTGCAGCTGTGGGCCGAAAAGGTGGCCGGCCGCCAGATCGTCATGCGCGCCGAGGACATCCCCGACGGGCAGTGGCCCGCAGAGCTGCGCGCCGTGCTGGCTGCTAAACCGCTGCGCTCCCGAGGCCAGGTGCTCGTCTCCACCCCGAGCGGTAAGCCCACCACCCTCGCCATCCCCACCGCGGCGTGGGTGCCAGAACAATCCATCGCGCTGATGGAGCAGCTGCGCCGGATCGCCACCGATCCCGAGGTTCGCGAGGGCCTGGGCCCCGAGGTGATCTTCCTCATCGACCTATTCGAATACGTGGAAGCCACCGTGAAGGCAGGGCGGGTCATGGTTCGGATGGAGCGGCAGGATCAACAGTGGCACCCTCGCTTCACCCTGGCTACCGCCGGGGAGCATTCCGCGGTGCTCAATGAGTTCCGGGCGCAACTCCCCGGAGTGCTGGCGCGCAACGGCAACGGGGACGTGGTGGGGGATGCTGCCGACGACTGGGCGCATTGGATGGCCGTGAGCCTCGTTACCGACCGCGCCCGGCCGCCGGACTACGAGGAGCTGCACAGCCCGCTGGTCACCGACCTCCTCGCCGGGCGGGCCACCGCGAAGGCGGGGCCCGCAACGGTGAGCGCGCTCAACGAGTGGCGCAGCAGCGCTAGGGATGCAGCCACCCAGCTGGTCTTCCGGCTCACGGATCCGGCTGATGCCCGGGAGCTTGGGGAGCCGGTGGCGTCGTCGTCCCTGGCGGAAGACCGCTCCACCGCCAACCGGGAACGCGAGCAGGAGCAGGCAGCCGATGATGCGGCGAAGCAATTCACCTGGCGGCTGGAGGTGGGGCTGTCGGTGGACGGGGCACCCGCCGAACCGGTCAACACCACGACCGCCGGCAATGAGCAGGCGCGCAAGATCCAGCAGCGGCTACACCAGGCGGCGAAGGTATGGCCGCGCTTGGGCAGGCACCTAGGCCCCGTCGACCGGTGGGCAACCGTGGGCCGCTGGGTCCCACCGGAAGCTGCCTATACCGGGGACCCCGCCCTCGACCGCCAGCTGGCGTTCAGCGTGGACCTCGACGACGTGGCGGATTTGCTGGACACCAAGGCTAGTCGGCTGCAGGAGGCGGGTTTTCCCGTCATGATCCCACGGGCTTGGGCGCCGAAGACCACGCAGGTGGGGGCCAAGTTTCAGGCGGTGGGCTCCGGGCCGGGTTCCGGGAAGC
Organism: Corynebacterium sp. UMB4614; assembly: GCF_030217065.1. Taxonomy (NCBI): domain Bacteria; kingdom Bacillati; phylum Actinomycetota; class Actinomycetes; order Mycobacteriales; family Corynebacteriaceae; genus Corynebacterium; species Corynebacterium sp. UMB4614. Next base: position 98,867 of record NZ_JASONC010000006.1, on the reverse strand, counting down.
TCGGGATGGACCAGCTCCTGGACTTCGAATGGAACCTCTCGGTGGACGGCACCCCGGTTGGGGAGTCTGACAAGCTGGAACTCATCAGCTCTGCCCACCAGATCGTGCAGGTCAACGGGCAGTTTGTCTTCCTGGACAAGAGCTCGCTGAGCAAGGCCCGAGGGTGGCTCAGCGCGCTCACAGACGCGGCGGAGAAGGACGCGGCGGAGCTCAGCGAGGTCACGCTGGCGGAGCTGCTGGAGGCGGAGGCCACCGCCGAGGCTCACGGGGGCGATGACCCGGACCACAACATCCGGGTGGATATGGACGGCTGGGTGCGCCAGCTCTTCGACCGCGAGAACGTGGTCGCGCCCGCCCGGCAGGTGGAGCTGCCCGCGACGGTGCTGACCGAATTGCGCGAACACCAGCGCCGCGGTGTGAACTGGTTGGCGTGGATGGCGGAGCACGGCCTGGGGGCGATCCTTGCCGATGACATGGGGCTGGGGAAGACCCTGCAGGTGCTGGCCCTGCTGGCCTGGGAAAAAGAGAATGCATCGGAGGAGGGAGCAGGTCCGGAGGTCACGGGACCTACCCTCGTGGTTGCGCCAACCTCGGTGTTGGCCGCCTGGCAATCGGAGGCCACCCGTCACATCCACGGCTTCTCCGTGCTGGTGGATCACGGGGCAGGGAAGGTGACCGACGCCGAGTTCCCGGAGCATGCCCGGCAGGCGGACCTCGTCGTCACCAGCTACGGGACGGTCGCCCGCAACCCGGAGCGCTATCAGAAGATTCGGTGGCGCCGCGTGGTCGCCGACGAAGCGCAGAACATCAAGAATCCCGCGACGAAGCAGTCCCAGGCCGTGCGCGGGATCCCCGCCAATCACCACATTGCGCTCACGGGCACGCCGGTCGAAAACCGGCTCTCCGACCTCTATGCCCTCATGGACTTCGCGAATCCCGGGATTCTGGGCTCGGCCGCCGCGTTCCAGAACCGCCTTGCTATCCCCATCGAGCGTTATCAGGACGTCGGCGCAACCGAACGTCTCAAGCGGATCGTGGAGCCTTTCATCCTCCGGCGTCTCAAAACAGACCCTGCAGTGGGGGTGGCGCTGCCCGAAAAGCGGGAACACGTGGAAACCGTGCCACTGTCCGCCGAACAGGCAAGCCTCTACCAGGCCTATATCGCGCAGGTCGAGGAGGCCCTGGAGCAGGGATCTGCCAGCCGCCGTGGCCTGATCCTGGCCTCCTTGGTCAAGATCAAGCAGATCTGCAACCACCCCGCGCACTTCGCGGGAGATGGCTCGGGGATCCTGCGTGGCGGGAAGCACCGCTCGCCGAAGATCGAAAGGATTTTCGAGCTCATCGGCCAGGCCGTGGCGGAGGGCAAGAAGGTGCTTCTATTCACGCAGTTCCCCTCCTTTGGTCGGATGCTGGCACCCGCGATCGAGGCCGAGTACGGGATGCCCGTCCTCCAACTCGACGGTTCAGTGAGCAGGTCGCGGCGCACGGAGCTGGTGGAGCAGTTCCAGCGCGATACCGGTCCGGGGGTCATGCTGCTTTCGGTGCGCGCCGGAGGTACTGGAATCACCCTGACCAGGGCTTCCGTGGTGATTCACATCGACCGCTGGTGGAATCCGGCGGTGGAGGATCAGGCGACGGACCGCGCCTATCGCATCGGTCAGGAACGTGACGTCGATGTGTATAAATTTGTCTCGGCGGGCACCCTCGACGAACGCATCCATGAGATCATCACCGGCAAGCGGGACCTCGCGGGAGCCGTTGTGGGTGAAGGCGAAGGCTGGATCGCGAGCCTGAGCGACGAGGACCTGGCCGAGCTCTGGCAGCTACGAGAGTCCTCGGACGTGTCTGCTGCGGATGCTACATCTGTGGCTACCAAGGTTCCCGGAGCGGATAACCAGTCGGAAGGAGGCAGCAGATGAGTAGGAAGAACACTCCTCGGACCACCTGGGAAGGCAACGTCATCCTCGCGGATTTCGGGGCCCGCCGCCGTGCGGAGGCAGTCACCCCGCGCCCGTCGATTCCCATTCCTGCCGATCCGCTAGGCCCAGAAAGCTGGGCCGGGGCGCAGCTGCTGGAAGCCGTCGCTGGCGCCACCGACCGCGGTCGGCTGGAGCGAGGCCGGGATTATCACTGGGGCGGCCACGTCCAGAGCATGGAGCTGAGCACCAACACGGTGGTGGCGTTAGTCGCCGGCACCCAACCACAGCCCTTTGAGGTGGTGATCAAGGTGGCGGCGCTGAGTGCGAAGAGAAGGGACTTCATCGCCGCGGAGGTCGCCGCCGACCCAGCGCTCCTGCGCACCATCATCCGCGGAGATGCGCCCCCGACGGATCTCGCCGCGATGCTGCTGCGGCCCGATCAGATCCGCTTCGAGGGCTGCACGTGCCCGGATGGGGCGCCGGTGTGTAAACACGCGGTCGCCGTGGCCTATCAGCTGGCGGATACCTTTAACCACGATCCCGCAGCCATCCTGCAGTGGCGTGGGGTCGAAGCAGCCGAGGCGCTGCGCAGCGTCCAGCTCAGCCACGCCGGGGAGCAGGAGAGCAGCTCAACCCAGCCGAACTCGGGAAGCTCCGCCCAACAGGCCCCGGAGGTGCTCGACCAGGCGGAGTTCTGGGGCTCGGAGGAACGCCGGGTGAGCTGGTCGGCGCCGCCCGTGGAAAGCGGGCTGGAGCTCGGGGATCGCGATGCCCTGATGCGGGCGCTGCGCAGCCTGAGCTGGACCAGCGTTGATCAACTGCAAACGATGCACGAACTGGAATTGTGCCTGGAGATGATCACCGATGACTCCGGGTGTTTCGACCCCACCCCGTGGGCCCGCCCGGTGACGGGCACGAGGATGAAGTGACAAGGTGAAGAACATGAGCGATGCACAGCTGACAACGGCGTCTTCCCGGCCAACCGAAGGTGGTGTGGGTGCGCACTCGGTGCGCTTCCTGCACACCTCCGATTGGCAGATCGGGATGGGGCGGCGCTTCCTCGGCGAGGATAACCAGCGGCTCTTCGACGAGGCGCGGCTGGCAGCCGTGGAGAAGCTCTTCGCGGTGGCTGCCGACCGGAAGTGTGAGGCCATCGTCGTCGCCGGGGATGTTTTCGACGACAACCTCCTGGCGGAAAAGACCTGGACGCGGATCCTTGATGTCCTGCGCAACGCCCCGGTTCCGATCTACCTGCTGCCCGGCAACCACGATCCGCTCAACCCGGCGAGCATTTACCATCAGCCGAGCCTGCAGCAGCTGTTCCCAGAAAATGGCGGGAAGGTGACTGTCCTGCGGGACTCGACCCCAAGGCCACTGCGCGAGGGGGTGGAGATCATCGGCGCGCCGCTGCTGAGCAAGGTGGCCAGCGAGGATCTGGTGTACCGGGCGCTTGCAGACCTGTCGCCGGCAGAGAATACAATCCGCATCGCGGTGGGCCACGGGCACACGGAGTCGCGGGACAGTGTCGCGGATCCGTCGGTGATCGACGTCGCCCGGCTCAGCGAGCTCGCCCGGCAGCGCGTCGTCGACTACGTGGCCCTGGGGGACACGCACTCCGCGATGCCCCTCGATGACCGTGGCGTGGTGTGGTACTCCGGCGCTCCGGAGGTCACCGACTTCAAGGAGCCCGACGGCGGTGGCGAGTCCAACTCGGGTAAGGCGCTGGTCGTGGAGGTCGGCATCGACTCGGAGAACCCGGCTGCGCCCGCGACCGTTGCAGTGGAGCAGGTTGAGATCGGCCAGTGGCGTTTCCTGGCGATGACGGAGGACATCAACTCCTCAGAGGAGGCCGAGGACTTCCTGGCGAAGCTGGCCAGCCTGCCGCAGCCGCGATCGACCGTGGTCAAGTACGCGCTGCGGGGGAGCATCGACCTGATGACAGACATCCGGTTGGAGACCGCGCTGGCCGAGCAGCGCCCTCGCTTCGCCGCGCTCTACGAGCGCACCCGGCTGATGGATCTGCACGTGTCCCCGGAACTGTCAGAGCTGCGTGGGGCCCTCCAGCTGCGGGGCTACCCAGAAATCGCGATGGAGAAGCTGCTCGCACTCGCTGAGGATCAGCGTCAGGCCCAAGGAACTCGAGGTCAAGCCACGGATGCCCTGAAGCTCCTTTACCGCTTGGCCGCCAGCGTGCAGGCCAAGGAAAGCTAGGTGACGAGGACAATGACAAACTCACAGCAGCACAACACCGGGGCCGGCCTGGCCATCCACCGCCTGACCTTGGACGACTTCGCGGGAGTGCCGCACGTCGACCTCGACCTGGCGGATTCCGGGGTCACCGTGGTGCACGGGCGCAACGAATCCGGAAAATCGACCCTGCTCACGGCCATGAAGCTCCTGCTCAACACGAGCGTGAACACCAAGACCCGCAAGCAGGAGGTCATGGCGCTCAAGCCGGTGGGCAGCAATGGCAAGCCCACGGTCGCCGCGGAGATGAGCATCGGGGCGTACCGGCTGCGGATCGAGAAGAGCTTCGGCACCGGCCGACACGCGGCCACACTCGATGTCTCTGCGCCCGCTGTGGAGAACCTGGTGGACCGGGAGGCCGAGGAACGTTTCGCGGAGATCCTCAACGAGACGGTGGATCGCACCCTGTTGGATGCGCTGACAGTGGAGCAGGGCGCGAGCCTGGAGGCTTTCTCCGCTGGCCGAATCCAATCCCTCAGCACCGTTCTGGCGGCACAGAGTGACCAGAGCGCGGAGGCCGATACCGGCCACGAGGTGGACGCCACGGCCGCGGAACTGCTCGCGGCGATCGAGAAGGAATACGATCGCTATTTCACCGCCAAGGGGGCTGTGAAGAAGAATGGTGAGCTGCAGAAGGCCCGTGACGAGCGCGAGGCCGCAGAACAGGCCCTAGCAGAAGCCACCGACATCTATGACGGAGCACAGCGGCAGATCCGGGCGATCACGGAACTGGAAGAGGAAGAGCGCCAGGCTGCGGCGGAGCTGCCCGAGGCGAAGCGGGCCGTCGAGGAACTCGAGGAACAATTGCAGACCGCCCGGGCGGCACAGGAAAAGCTCCGGGGCTTCGAACGCGAAGTCAAGAACGCGCACCAGGCGCTCGATCTAGCGAAGTACCGCCATGACGCGCGGAAGAAGCAGGTTGATGCGGTGGCGGTCAAGCGAGCCGAGCTCGAGAAGGAACAAGAGCGGCGCGATGAGCTCGCAACGAAGGCGGCCAAGGCTGAGGAAGAACAGCAGAAGCTGAAAGCGGAATACTCCAGCGCTGCCGAGCAGCAGCGATTCGCACGAGGCTACGTTGCGTGGGCGCAGGCGGGCGCCGAATATCGCGAGGCGGAGAAGAGCCACAAGAACGTCGCCGAGCGCGCAGCGGAGGCAGAAAAGACGGTGGAGAGGCTGCGGAAGCTTGAGAATAAGCTCGCGGAGAATCCGGCGACCCAGCAGGCCCTGGACGCGCTGAGTAGCGCCAACACCCAGCTTGCCGTGGCCACCGCGCAGCAGGAGGCAATCGCCACCGAGGTGAAGATCACCGGTCCCGCTGGCACGGTGCGCGACGGCGAGGAGGATGTCGAACTCACGGCGGAGGGGTACCGCACCCTGGTGAGCTCCCCGCGTCAGTTCGCACTCGGGGACTACCGCGTTGCGGTCACTCCGGCCCGCGACACCAGCGAGACGGAGACTGCGGTGAGCCGTGCTCGGGAGCAGGTCGCCCAGGTATCGAAGGCCCTCGGCATCGAGGACGGGGACACGGAGGCCGCTCACCGGCTGGCCCAGCAACGGCGCGCCCTGGAAAACGATCACGACGAGGCACAGCTGGAGCTGCGCGGGATCACCGGGGGCGTCAGCTCCCAGGACCTGCAGTTCAGTGTGGAGCAGTCCAGCCGGGAGCTGGTCGCCGCAGGTGAGAAGCTATCCGACCGGGCCCGCGCCGCGGCCAATATCTGGCGGGAGCTGGGCGGGAATGCAGAGCGGGCCGAGGAATTCGGCCTTGAACCCGAGCTGGAAGAACAGCTCGCCCAGTTAACGCGGGACTCGTCGCGAGAAGCGACGGAGGACACAGAGCCGCAGGTCGCTGAGGCCCGGACTGCGGGGGAGCAGGCCCCAGGGCACAACGGCGAGCTTGCGGGGCTCGTGGTCGATCTGGAAACAGCACAACTGTTCCTCGAGCGCAGCGAGGCGCGGTACACCGCAGCTCAGCAGGCCAAGGATGCGACGGAGCACTCGCAGATCCTCCAGGAGCACAAGCTGGCAGAACTCAATGCTACGCAGCAGGCGCAGCAGCTCGCGGCCGCAGAAGACGAGTTGGCGCAGCAGCGCGAAGAGGCCAGCGACGAGCAGCTGGCGGAGGCCGTCGCCGTGCAGAACAGCGCGTTGGTGGAGGCTGCCGCGATTCGGGATAAGGAGAAGGAGAAATACGAGTCCGCCGCCACCGCCGAGCAGCTTGAGGGCCTCCTTAACGGTGAGAAGGCGGGCCTCGGGGTGCTGCAGAAAAACGCCACGCAACGCGGCCAGGAGCTCGTCCGCCTGCGCACCGAGTTGGCCGGCCGCGAAGGCGCTGCGGAGGCCAAGCGTGAAGCGGCAGCCGAGGCGGAACGGGCCGCCCGCGCCCTAGCTGCCGTCACTGCCCGAGCGGAGGCCGCCCAGCTTCTGTGGGAGACGATGAATGAGGCTCGTGCCGAGCTACGGGGTCGCTACTCCCGCCCGCTGTCCGAGGCCTTCCACGTCCTTGCTCGCACCATCTACGGTCCGGGCGTCCAGTTCGAATTCGACGAGGACCTGCAGGTCAGCCGCCGCATTGACGACGGCGTGGCCCTCGACGTGTCCTCCCTGTCTGGTGGCGCGAGGGAGCAGATCAATCTGCTTTCCCGTCTCGCGGTGGCATCGCTGGTGGCCCGGGGCGGGGGAGTGCCGATCATTATCGACGACAGCCTCGGTTACAGCGACCCGCAGCGCAGCAGGGACATGAACGTGGTGCTCTCCCAACTGGGCGAGCAGCACCAGATCATCGTGCTGACCTGCGATGCGCAGCGCTTCTCCCGCGTGGTGGGCGCCAAGCAGGTGGACATGGTTCAGCTGCGCCGCGGCGGGGAATAGCCCCTGCGGCATGAAAAGCCCAGGTGGGGCGCACTGTGTGCGCCGCCACCCGGGCAATAAAACGTGCCCCCGAGACGATTCGAACGTCCGACCGCTGGTACCGGAAACCAGTGCTCTATCCCCTGAGCTACGGAGGCATCAGATCGGTAGTCTAGCACCCTGGGTGCAAGGGGAGGCAAAAACACCCCACCGGCCAGCGCGCCCCGCGCAGACGGATGGGGGCGACGAACCCGCATTACGTGCTGATAAAGTCTTTAGGCGTGACTCCAGCAGAACTTTCCGAATTCATTGCACGCATCGCCCGCGAGGTCCTCACCGAGCGTGGCCTGGACGCCTCCGTCGTCCCCGATAACCCGACGGTCGAGCGCCCGCGCAACCCAGAGCATGGCGACTACGCCACCAACGTCGCTATGCAGACCGCCAAGAAGGCGGGAACCAACCCCCGCGAGCTGGGCACGTGGCTCGCTGAGAAGCTGGCCGCCAGCCCGGAGATCGACGAGGCCAGCGTCGCCGGCCCTGGATTCATCAACATTCGCCTGGCCGCTGCCGCGCAGGGCAAGATCGTGGAGAACATTCTCGCCGCTGGCCAGGACTTCGGCCGCGGAGATGCCTACAAGGGCACGAAGATCAACCTGGAATTCGTCTCTGCTAACCCCACCGGTCCGATTCACCTGGGTGGTACCCGTTGGGCCGCCGTCGGCGACTCTCTTGGCCGCCTGCTGGCCGCCCAGGGTGGCGAGGTGACCCGCGAGTACTACTTCAATGACCACGGCGGCCAGATCGACCGCTTCGCGAAGTCCCTGCTCGCCGCCGCGCGCAACGAGCCCACCCCGGAGGACGGCTACGGTGGCCAGTACATCCAGGACATCGCCGCCCAGGTCGCCGAAGCGAACCCGACCTGGGGCGAGCTCTCCGACGCGGATGCCCAGGAGCTCTTCCGCGCCCAGGGCGTGGAGCTGATGTTCGACCACATCAAGACCACGCTGAAGCAGTTCGGCACCGAGTTCGACGTCTTCTTCCACGAGAACTCCCTGTTCGAATCCGGCGCGGTGGACAAGGCCATCGAGGAGCTGAAGTCCAACGGCAACCTCTACGAAGCCGACGGTGCCTGGTGGCTGCGCTCCAGCGACTTCGGCGACGACAAGGACCGCGTCGTCATCAAGTCCGACGGCAATGCCGCCTACATCGCCGGCGACATCGCCTACATCGCGGACAAGATCAACCGCGGCCACGACCTGTGCATCTACATGCTGGGCGCGGACCACCACGGCTACATCGCACGCCTGCAGGCCGCCGCAGCGGCACTGGGGTACGACCCGAAGCAGGTGGAGGTCATGATCGGCCAGATGGTCAACCTCGTCCGCGACGGCGAGGCCGTGCGTATGTCCAAGCGCGCCGGCACCATCATCACCCTCGACGACCTGGTCGAGGCCATCGGCGTGGACGCGGCACGCTACGCGCTGATCCGCTCCTCGGTGGACTCCTCCCTGGACATCGACATGGACCTGTGGGCCTCCCAGAGCAACGAGAACCCGGTGTTCTACGTCCAGTACGCCCACGCCCGCCTGTGCTCCCTGCAGCGCAAGGCAGACGAACAGGGCGTGGACTTTGGCGGCGCCGATCTCTCGCTGCTGACCCACGACCGCGAGGGCACGCTGATCCGTTCCCTGGGCGAGTTCCCGAAGGTGGTCCGCACGGCCGCTGAGCTGCGCGAACCGCACCGCATCGCCCACTACGCGGAGAAGCTGGCCGGGGATTTCCACCGCTTCTACGACGCCTGCCAGGTGCTGCCGAAGGCCGACGAGCCGACCGGTGCGGACGCAGCCCCGATCTTCTACGCCCGCCTGGCCCTGGCCGCCGCCACCCGCCAGGTACTGGAGAACGCACTGAGCCTGGTCGGCGTGTCCGCACCAGAAAGGATGTAAGGCTACACCCGCATGGATCCGGTCACAGCACAACAACCCACACCACTACGCCGGCGCACCGCCACCACCGAGGAATTCAACCTCATCCCGGCTCACGTCTTCCCACGCACCACGCGCCGGGCAGAGAACGGGGAGGTGGCGATCGGCGGCGTGAGCCTGCCCGAGCTCGCCGCCACACACGGCACCCCGAGCTTCGTCATGGACGAGGCCGACTTCCGCTCCCGCTGCCGGGAGATGGCTGAGGCCTTCGGCGGGGGAGAGCGCGTGCATTACGCCTCCAAGGCCTTCATCTCCACGGCCGTGTGCCGCTGGGTGGCCGAGGAGGGGCTGAGCCTGGACGTCGCGAGCCTCGGTGAGCTGCGTATCGCCCTGCATGCCGACTTCCCGGCCGAGCGCATCACGGTGCACGGCAACAACAAGAATGAAGAGTTCCTCCGTGCCGCCGTCGAAGCGGGCGTGGAGCTCATCGTCATCGACTCGCTCCAGGAGATCGCCGAGCTCTCCCGCGTGGCCCGCGACCTGGGCACCACCCAGGACGTCCTGGTGCGCGTGACTCCGGGCGTGCACGTCGATACCCACGAGTTCATCGCGACCTCCCACGAGGATCAGAAGTTCGGCTTCTCCCTGGCCTCTGGCAAGGCTAAGCAGGCAGCGGAGGAGTGCCTCGCCACCGATGGCCTGGTCCTACGTGGCCTGCACTGCCACGTCGGATCCCAGGTTTTCGACGCCGACGGCTTCGTGCTCGCCGCCGAGCGCCTGCTGGGCCTGTGGAAGCAGCTGCTATCCCACGAAGCCACGGGGGCGGATTTCAACGTCCTCGACCTGGGCGGCGGCTATGGCATCGCGTATACCCCGGACCAGGAGGCGCTTGACGTGGCCCCCGTGGCACGCAACCTGCTCGCGAAGGTCGCCGAGGTGGCCGAGGAGGTCGGTGTTCCGACCCCGATCGTCAACGTCGAGCCGGGGCGCGCGATCGCTGGCCCGGCCATGGTGACCATTTACCGGGTCGGCACCGTCAAGGACGTCGAGACCAGCGACCACACTGTGCGCCGGTACGTCTCCGTCGACGGCGGGATGAGCGACAACATCCGTCCGGCCCTCTACCAGGCGGAGTACGACGTCCGGGTGGTCAATCGCGAGGTCGCCGGCACGCTGGTCCCGACCCGCATCGTCGGCTCCCACTGCGAGTCCGGCGACATTCTGATCAACGATGTCCCGGTTCCCGACGACGTCGCGCCGGGCGACCTGTTGGCCATCGCGGCGACGGGGGCGTACTGCTACTCGATGTCCTCCCGCTACAACATGTTCCTGCGCCCGCCGGTGATTACCGTGGCGGATGGCCAGGATCGGGTGATGATTCGCCGGGAGCGCCTGGAGGATATTTTGGCCCTCGAGGGCTAGGGAAGGTCTGCCCCGGCAACGCTGGGGCGCACCCGCAAAACATAAAACTAGACAGCTTGGTCTAGATGGGTTAACCTCTGACCTAAGCGATACACAACTTGGCATTCTGCTGCTCGCTAGAATGGCTAACCGACGCCACCAAAGGCGAGCACAAGACTAACAACAACATTGGGAGAAAACTCATGACTGACGCATCGGCGCCCACCATCCGCCCGGGTAAAGGACTCGACGCCACCATTGGTGTTGCACTGCTGGGCATGGGCACAGTCGGTGCTGAGGTTTACCGACTGCTCAACGAGCGTGCCGACGAGTTCGCCGCCCGCATCGGCGGGCCGCTGGAGGTCCGCGGCGTCGCGGTCTCCGACCTGTCCCGCCCGCGCGAGGGAGTCGACCCCGAGCTGCTGACGGACGACGCGCTCTCCCTGGTGCAGCGCGACGACATCGACCTCGTGATCGAGGTTATCGGCGGCATCGACTACCCACGCCAGGTCGTCAACGCGGCCCTGAAGGCCGGCAAGTCCGTGGTCACCGCGAACAAGGCCCTCATCGCCGCCCACTCCGGCGAGCTCTCCGAGGCCGCCGAGTCCACCGGCGCTGACCTCTTCTTCGAGGCAGCCGTCGCCGCGGCCATCCCGGTCGTCGGCCCGCTGCTGCGCTCCCTGGCTGGCGACAAGATCGAGTCCGTCATGGGCATCGTCAACGGCACCACCAACTTCATCCTCGACGCAATGTACGAGCGCGGCGCCAGCTACGACGAGATGCTCGCCGAGGCCACCGAACTGGGCTACGCCGAGGCTGACCCGACTGCGGACGTCGATGGTCACGACGCCGCCTCCAAGGCCGCGATCCTGGCATCCCTGGCCTTCCACTCCCGCGTCTCCAGCGAGGATGTCCACACTGAGGGAATCCGCAACATCACCACCCAGGACATCGAGGCCGCCCGCGCCGCAGGCTGCACCATCAAGCTGCTCGCCCTGTGCGACCGGGTCACCCAGGCCGACGGCACCCCAGGTGTCTCCGCCCGCGTCTACCCGGCGCTCGTCCCGCTGTCCCACCCGCTGGCCAGCGTCTCCGAGTCCTATAACGCCATCTTCGTCGAGGCCGAGTCCGCCGGTCGCCTGATGTTCTACGGCAACGGCGCCGGCGGTGGCCCGACCGCCTCCGCCGTCCTCGGCGACGTCGTCGCCGTGGCCCGCAACATCATCCACGGTGGCCGCGGTCCGCGCGAGTCCACCTACGCCGCCCTTCCGATCGCTGATTTTGGAGACGTCGTGACCCGGTACCACGTTGACATGCTGGTGGAGGATCGTGTGGGCGTGCTCGCCGAGATCTCCAACGCCTTCTCTAAGCACAACGTCTCCCTGAAGACGGTGCGCCAGGAGAACAAGGACGACCTGGGCGCCCGCCTCGTCGTCGTGACCCACAGCGCCACCGAGAAGGACCTGGAGGAGACGGTCGCCACGCTCAACGAGCTCGACGCCGTCCGCGAGGTCCACTCCGTCATCCGTATGGAAGGTAAGTAACAGCAATGGCGACTGAGATCCCCGTCGGCCGCAAGGTTCGGGTCAAGGTTCCGGGTTCTTCCGCGAACCTGGGCCCCGGATTCGACTCGCTGGGTCTGGCCTTGAGCATCTACGACCATGTCGAGGTCGAGGTCATCGACTCCGGCCTCGAGGTGGAGGTCACCGGCGAGGGGCAGGGCGAGGTGCCGCTGGACGAGCGACACCTGGTCGTCCGTGCCATCCGCGCCGGGCTGAAGAAGGCCGACGTCATCGCCCGCGGCCTTCGGGTGCGCTGCAATAACTCCATCCCGCAGTCCCGCGGCCTGGGTTCCTCTGCTGCCGCCGCCGTCTCGGGCGTGGTGGCCGCCAACGCGCTGGCCGGGGACGTCCTGGACACGGACACGATCATCCAGCTCGCCTCGACCTTCGAGGGCCACCCGGATAACGTCGCGGCCTCCGTCCTCGGCAGCGCCGTCGTGTCCTGGACGAACATCCCGGTCGACGGCACCGAGCCGACGTACCACGCCGCCCCGGTCACGGTGCACCCGGATATCCGCGCCACCGCGCTGATTCCGAACTCTCACGCCTCCACCGAGGCCGTGCGTCGCGTGTTGCCAAGCGATATTCCGCACCTGGACGCCCGATTCAACGTCTCCCGCACCGGCGTGCTGCTCGTCGCCCTCTCCCAGGACCCGAGCCTGCTGTGGGAGGGAACCCGCGACCGGATGCACCAGCCGTTCCGCGCCGAGGTGCTGCCGATCTCCTCCGAGTGGGTCAACCGCCTGCGCAACCAGGGCTACCCGGCGTTCCTCTCCGGGGCGGGTCCGACCGTGCTGGTACTGTCCACCGAGCCGGTGGAAGAAGCACTCCTGCAGGAGGCCCGCGACCGGGGCATCCGCGTCGAAGAGCTGACGGTGGCCGGGCCGGTGACCGTCGAGGAGGCCTAAGCGGCTGACCGCGGGCTAGCGGAAGCGGGTCAGCCCGCCGCGCAGGCTGGCCAGCCCCGCGACGCCGCGTCGCTCCAGCGCATCCACCGCGTGGGCGGAACGAGCCCCGCGCGCGCAGACCACGACCGCCCCGTTTTCCACCTCCGGCGGGGTGTAGCCGCCCAAGATCGCGGCCAGCGGCACATTGATCGACCCGGGCAGGTGGAATTCCGCAAACTCCCTGGGCTCCCGCACGTCGATGACCGTGCTCCCGGGCGGAATCTCGGTGACCTCCACCGGACCATGCGGGGGAGTGCCCGTGCGCACCTGCTCGGTGACCTCCGGGTTGGCTGCCACCGGGATCTCCTCCCAGCTTGCGGTCAGGCTGTCGTAGTAGGCGAGCCGGCCGACCAGCGGGCGGCCCACGCCCGTGATGAGCTTGATGGCCTCCAGGGCCATCGCCGAGCCCACGATGCCCACCAGCGGTCCCAAGACACCCGCCTGCGAGCACGAGGGCACCGCGCCCGGCGCGGGCGGGGTGGGGAAGAGGTCCTCGTAGATCGGCCCGTGGCCTGCCCAGAACACCGATAGCTGCGCCTGATAGCCCAGGATCGAGGCCCAGACGTGCGGGATCCCCAGCCGGGCGGCCGCGTGACTGGCCACGTGCCGGGTGTCGAAGTTATCCGTCCCGTCGAGGACGAGGTCCGCGCCCTCCAGGACCCTCAGCGCGTTCTCCCATGTCAGTCGCTCGACGACTGGCTCGAGGTGAACATCGGGGTTGAGCTCTGTCAGCCGCGCGCGGGCGGAGTGGGCCTTGGACTCGCCGTTAGCGGCAGCCGCAGAGCTGTGGATCACTTGGCGGTGCAGGTTGGATAGCTCCACGGTGTCGTCGTCGATGAGCGTGATGTGGCCGATGCCCGCCGCGGCGAGGTACAGCAGCGCGGGGGAGCCCAGCCCACCGGCTCCGATCACCGCGACCCGCGAGGCAGCCAGCTTCTCCTGGGCCTCCGGGCCCATGAGGGTGACCTGGCGGCTATAGCGTTCGCTGGCGCTCGGCGAGCCCGCAGGGTCGATGGAGTGCGAGGACAATCTTCATGCTCCTTGGGGTTAACGTGCGGCCGAATGTCGCGAGGATTCGTACCCCGCAGGCGACCTCCCACTGTAGCCCTAAAATGGGATCCGGTAGCCCAGGGCAGCCCGGCAGAAAACGGTGTTTCTTGTGGTCTCTGCGGGCGCCGCCGAACAGCAGATGAGGAGCACAGATGAGCGGTACAACCCCACACGACAACACGGCCCCGCGCAACAATCCGGCCCCGCGCCAGAACGCGAAGATCGTCGTCGTCTCCGACCGCATCGCCGGCGGGGAGCGGGAGAACACCATTGGGCAGGACGCCGCGGCGATGCTGCAGGAAGCCGGGTTCACCGTCACCGACCTCATCGTCGTGCCCGAGGGTGCCGAGCCCATCCGGCGCGAGCTCGAACAGGGAATCGCTGATGGGGTGGCGCTGTTGCTGACCTGCGGCGGAACGGGGCTGGGGCCGCGGAACCTCACCCCGGAGGAAACCCTCAAGGTCATCTCCACCCGGCTGGAGACAGTGGAAACCCAGGTGCTCGTGGAGGGGCTGAAGAACACGCCCAAGGCTTCGATGTCGCGTGGCGTGATCGGTCTGAGCTCTCGGGAGCCGGGCGGCACACTCGTGGTCAATGCCTCCTCGTCCTCGGGCGGCATGCGGGACTGCCTGAAGGTCATCCTGGCTGTCTGGCCCAGCATTTCGGGCTGGATCCGATAGCGCCCGGGGACGGGCTAGCATGGAGCGCATGCGTATCCACTATTTCGCCGCCGCCCGCGCCGCCACCGGGGTCAGCGAGGAACCCGCTTCGGCCTTCGACACCCTCGGCGAGCTGCTCGATGATGCGGCAGCGCGGCACACCGGGCGCACAGACTCTGGCCTGAGCCTCGCCGACATCCTGGAACGCTGCACCTTCCTCGTGGACGGCCAGCGGGCCGAGCGCGCGACCGGGCTCGCCGGGGCGCAGCGCGTGGACGTCCTGCCACCTTTCGCCGGGGGATAGGGTCTTTTTCGGCGGCTCGCTTTCGGCCGCGCCCGGCCGCGCGGATGAGCCCGGCCCGGTCTCAGACCAGTAGGACGTCACCCAAGTCCGGTGTCGCCCAACTCAGCTTGGTCACCCAGTTCGACGTCACCCAGCTCCGCGAGTTGCGCCGGGGTATCGAAGTCCCGCTCCGCGCCCGTTCCCGGCACCCGCACCACCTGCCGAGCGGCCCGCAGCAGGGCACCGGCAGGTACGTCGCGGTCCCCGGTCCGCGCTATCGCGGTGAGCAGGCTGGCCCGGCGCCAGAGCGCACACAGCGGCTCGTCGAAGCCCGCGGCGTTGACCACCACCGCGCAGTCAGCCCCACCGATGTCCTCGGCGAGCCGGGGCAGGAGCATGGCAGAGCCGGGGGCATCGACGGCTAACACCGCCACCCATTCGGTATCCAGCTCCCGCAGCCCCGCCGCAATACCCGCCACCGGTCCGCCGAAGGGAGGGCTTTCGCTGACCGTCGGCACCCCCAGGTTCTGAGGTGCCACAGCCACCCGCGGACAATTGGGTGGCAGAGACCCCCACAGCCGGTCGATGAGCCTGCGCCCGTCCACTTTGACCTGGGCCTTATCGGCGCCCATGCGGGTGGACTTCCCGCCCGCCAGCACCACGATGCCGAGGTTGGCGAAGACGCATTCCGGGGACGGCGCCGGCGCGCCGGGGGACGGTGCCGGTGCGCTGGGGCTCACGGTCGTGGGCTCGCTGTTGCTTCTAGGGCGCGACATGTTCGAACCTGCTCAGACTCATCGCCCGGTTGTTCCGCGGCCGAGCAGGTGGACGAGCAGCGGATCCCCCTCGGCCGGGGCTGCAGCCCTCGCCACGCCGCGTTCTGCCGCACCACCCGCGGCGGCCTCGCTTGAGGGCTCAATGATCGTGAAGCCATCGATGCCGGTCAGCGCGGTGACGTCGCTGGAATTATGCGAGCCCGTAGAAAACGGCACCGCGACCGGGGCGTCGTCGCCGTCGGATAGTCGGACAGGAACCACCAGCGAGCGGCCCTTGCGCGGGGCGGCGAAGCCGGGGCCGGCCACCGCCTGGAGCGGCCGAAACGCCCGGGCCTCCCGGTTGCCCGTGCCCAGCACCGCCAGCAGCGGGGCCACGTAGAGCAGGAAGGACACGTACGCCGCCACAGGGTTCCCCGGCAGGCAGACCATCGTGGCCTCACCCCAGGAAGCGACCCCTTGTGGGGTGCCGGGGCGCTGCGCGACCGGGCCGAACCACGATCCCTCGCGCGGGCCCACCACCTCTCGCACCACGTCGAAAGCCCCGGCGCTGATGCCGCCAGTGGTCACGATGACATCGCACGCGCTCGCCTCGTCCAGCAGCTCAGCCAAACCCCGCCCACGGTCCCCGCTGTGGAACCGCCGCACCTCGGCAGCACCGTGCTCCACGGCCAGGGCGGCGATCATCGGCAGGTTGGAATCCGGCAGCTGGGAGGCACCCGGGACATCCGGCCAGGGCACGAGCTCGTCCCCGGTGGAGATCACCGCCACCGTGGGCCGGGCGTACACGTCCACCGCCTGCACCCCCGCCGAGGTCAGCGCGGCGAGCGTGCCCGCATCCACCCGCGTACCCGCGTCAGCCACCACCGCCCCGGCGGGGTGTTTGCCCCCAGCAGGGCGGATATGGCTGCGGTGCAGATCCACCGTGCGCACCGTGATCTGCTCGGGCAGCTCTAATGGCCCGGCGGGGACGTCCGTCTGTTCCACCGGGACGACGAGGATGTCGGCTCCCGGTGGCACCGGGGCGCCCGTCATGACGCGGACCGCGTGGCCGGGCGGGCACTCGACGCGCGGGGCGCCGGCTGGGACATCGCCGGCCACCGGCAACGCCCAGGGGCCTGTGCCAGCCACGTCCGCCGCGTGCAGCGCGAAGCCATCCATCGCGGAGTTATCGAAGATCGGATTCGCCAGGATGGCGTGAACCTCGCCCGCCAGCACGTGCCCGTAGGCCTGGTCGAGCGGTACACCGGAAAGCACTTTTGGTTGAGCCAGCGCGAGCACCCGCTCGCGGTGCTGCGCGATGGAAACGAGATCCGCCACGCTAGCCGCCGATCTTGCTCATGGTGCGCTCCGGCTGGAGGAAGCCGGGGTCGTCGATGCCATGGCCCGGCTTCTTGCGTGCCATCGCGCCCGCCCACGCATCGGCGAGCTCCTCGTCGCGTGCACCCTGCCGCATCATGTCCCGCAAGGAGACCTCGTCGGCTGCCTTGGAGAACAGGCAGGAGCGAATCGCCCCGTCGGTGGTCAGTCGGGTGCGGTCGCACGCCCCGCAGAAGGGGTGGGTCACACTCGCGATGATGCCCACCTGCCCGGAATACTTGCCGTCGGTGACGTCCCACAGCTCGGCGGGCGCAGAGCCGCGGGGCTCGGTGGCGGGAGTGAGCGTGAATTCGGTTGCCAGCCGCTGAAGCAGTGCATCGGCCGTGACCATACCCTCTCGGGTCCACTGGCCGCGCGGCCCCAGGGGCATCTGCTCGATGAAGCGCAGCTGCAGGCCCCTGCGCAGGCAGAAGCGCACCAAATCCGCGGCCGAGTCCTCGTTTTCGCCGGGCAGGACGACCGAGTTGATTTTCACGGGATTTAGCCCGGCCGCCAGTGCAGCGTCGATGCCGCGAAGCACGTCCTCGTGCCGATCCCGCCGGCTGAGCGCCGCGAAGGTCTGCGGATCCGTGGTGTCCAGCGAGATATTGATGCGGTTCAGGCCGGCCGCCGCAAGCCCGGCTGCCCGCTTGTCCAGGCCGAGCGCATTCGTCGTGATGGCGATGCCCGGCACCTGGCCCTCGTCGGTGCGCAGCTGGGCGGTGGCCGCCACCAGTTCCTCCAGGGACTTGCGCAGCAGTGGCTCGCCGCCCGTGAAACGCACCGCCCGGATGCCCAGCGTCTCCACGCCGATGCGCACCAGCCGGATGACCTCCGCATCGCTCAGCGAGTGCTCCGTGGGCAGCCACTCCAGGCCATCAGCCGGCATGCAGTAGGTGCAGCGCAGGTTGCAGCGATCAGTGAGGCTGACCCGCAGATCCCGGG
This sequence comes from Corynebacterium sp. UMB4614, assembly GCF_030217065.1. Taxonomy (NCBI): domain Bacteria; kingdom Bacillati; phylum Actinomycetota; class Actinomycetes; order Mycobacteriales; family Corynebacteriaceae; genus Corynebacterium; species Corynebacterium sp. UMB4614. The sequence continues at coordinate 80,947 of NZ_JASONC010000006.1, read as the reverse complement.
CCACGCGACCGAAGGAGTCGACCAGCTGGCGGGGGCGGGGAGCAGAGGAATTTTGAGTCATCGTGGGGCTCATTCTAGTGGGGCTGTCAACGCCCGTAGCAGCCACTAGTCCTCGCCGAACTCAGCTTCTTCGTTGGGATCCGGCAGGGTCATGATCTCCAGCTCGTCACGGCGCATCAGCCGGCGCAGCTCCTTCTTGTCGAACTTCTCCACGCTCGTGCGCTCGATGTTCTCCACGAAGCAGAAGTTCTCCGGGGCCATCCACGCGGGAACCTGCGGCAGCATGGAGTTGCGGATATCCGTCGCGGTTTCCTCAGTCGGCTCGTAGCCCGCGGCCAGGACGACGACGGCCAGGGGTCGCTGGCCCCACTTATCGTCCGGGATGCCGATGACCGCCGCCTCGTTCACCCCGGGGTGGGCTAGCAGGTAGTTCTCCAGGGAGGCGGAGTAGATCCACTCGCCACCCGAGCGGATCACGTCGTTCTTCCGGTCGTGGATGACGAGGAAACCGTCCTGGGTCACGGTGGCGATATCGCCGGTGCGCAGCCAGCCGTCGACCGTGAAGCGGCTGGAGCCATCGTCCACCGCCTCGCCCCGGAAGACGCTGGCCGCACCGTCACCGGTCTGGCTGGGGGACTCGTAGTAGCTGGCGGCGACAGTATTCCCGCGAACCTGCAGCTCGCCGGCATTGCGGTCGTGGGATTCCAGGGCGCGACCCGCGTCGTTGACGATGCGGTATTCCAGTCCCACGGGGAAGCGCCCCTGGGAGTAGCGGTAGGCGGCACGCGCCTGGCCGGCAACACCGGCGGGCGGGTGCGCGACCGTGCCGATCGGCGAGGTTTCCGTCATTCCCCAGCAGTGGATCATGTCCACGCCGTAGCGGGCCTCCCAGGCGTCGATGAGGGCCGGGGGAACCTGGGAGCCGCCGGAGTAGATCGTCTGGAGGCTCATGCGCCTCGGCGGAGTCTTCTCGTAGTGGACGATCAGGCTCATCCACACCGCCGAGGCTCCGTGCGCCTGGCGGGGCATGGCGTCCTCGATGACGTGCGCGAGGTGCTCGGGATCCGTGGTGTGCCCGGTCATCACCATCGGCGCGCCGGACATGAACGCGGCCAGCGGAACGCCCCAGCTCAAGACGTGGTAGATCGGCACTCCCAGGAGGAAGGGGGTGTCGTTCTGGATGCCGAAGCTATCGGCCGTGCGCAGCCCCAGGGAGTGCAGCCACAGGGAGCGGTGCGAGTACACCACGCCCTTCGGCGCCCCCGCCGTGCCGGTGGAGTAGCACAGCGCCGCCGGCGCGGTTTCCGGCAGATCCGGCCAGTCATAGATCGCAGGCCGTTCATCCAGCAGCGGCTCGTAGTCGGCCACGTGGATCCGGCGCTCGGGGTCAGCCTCGGCGAAGGTGAGGGTGATCCGGTCCTGGATTCGGGTGATATCCGCGGGGCTGGCTCCGACGAGGATCATGCCCTCCACGGTGGGGCAGTGGGGGAGCATCTCGACTAGGCGGTCGGCGTCCACCGCGTCACAGACGATGACGCGGTCCTCGGCGTGATTGATCGTGTGGATGACCTGGTCGTCGGCGAGCTGCCGGTTCAGCGGCTGGAAGACTGCACCCATCGACGGGGCCGCTAGCAGCACCTCGAGGTGCTCGGTGCGGTTGACCATCAGGGTTGCCACCCGGTCGCCGATGCGGATGCCGAAATCCTCGGCAAGCGCGTGCGCGAGTGCAGCCACGCGCGCCCCGATCTCCTTGAAGGTCGTGACCTCAGGCTCGGTTCCCAGGTACGTGGTCACCGTGCTGTTGCGGTGCGCGTTGGTGCCGTAGGTCAAGATTTGCGATACGGAAAAGGGGCGTTCCTGCATCGTAGATTCCATGCCGTCCACCTTAGCCCGCGGTTGCGGTTGCTTATTCTTTATGACGCCACCATCTCAACAAACCGGAGCCTCGGCCGATGATGATGCACCCTGGCCATCAGGGAACGAGACTCAAGGCCGGGGTTTAAAAGTGTGTGAGCTATCGCCGGGTGTTACACTTGCAGCTGCTTCGAGGGCGCCGTGCGAACAGCCGGGGCCCAGGAGGATTCCAGGGTGTGGGGCGTTCAATCGCCAGCGCCGCTTCATGGGCCGGGTTGTTATTGGCCCCGCGGCAGCCGCACCGCCACCGCGATTCCCCGGCCGGCCCCAGGCAGTGGGCGTCTGCCAGATGTGCGGGATCGTGGGAGGGCAATTTCTTTTAATACTCAAGAATAATTCCGGGTTGTTGCCTGCTTGGCGCATCTGTTGAGTGGCCGCCACCTGGGCCGGCGTGTGTCGTCGGCCAAAATCAATGAAAATTCTGCGCAGCGCGTGAGATGCACTGGCCAATAGTCCTGGCTGGTGTCGACCAAGGATGCTGCGCGACGGAAAGGACTTTCGTGAGCTTGTCCGACATCATCGAGCGGGGTCAGGCCAATGGGCTGGCCTCCCTCAAGCTGGCCGAGCTGCGGCAAGTTGCAGCGGCCCAGGGGCTCAAGGGAACGTCGAAACTGCGCAAAGGAGACCTCGTGGCAGCCATCGAGAACGCTGGCAAGGGTGGCGGCGCTGTAGCCAGCGACCGGCCCGAACAGAAGGCCGAGAAGAAGGCTGAGCAGCGCAGCGAGCGCAGCGAGCACAGAGAAGGCAAGCAGGCCGAGCGTCGCGAGGATCAGCAGGACGGGCGCCCATCCTCCAAGGAACCAGAGAACAACTCCGGCCAGCAGGAGGAACAGAACTCGGGCAGCAACGAGCGGGAGGATCGTCGCAACAACCGTCACAACGATGGCGGCGATAACCACCAGGGGCGCCGGCGTCGTCACCGCCGGAACCGCCGCAACCGCCGTGGGGGAGACCGGGGCCACGACCGCAACAACGGGCACCGGAACAACGGTGGCCACGGCGATGGCGGAAACCACGAGGATGGTGGCGAGAACCGCAAGGACCAACAGGACCACAAGCCGGAGCCACAGGAGGCCCCGGTCGCGGGCATCCTCGACTTCGCGGACGCCAACACCGCCTTCATCCGCACCACTGGCTACCACGCGGGGCCGACGGACGTGTACGTCCCGATCAACACGGTGCGCAAGTACGGCATGCGCCACGGCGACGCCATCGTCGGCACCATCCGTCCGAACGCAAAGCAGGGCGGTGGCCGAGGCCGCAACCGCCAGAAGTTCACCCCGCTGCACTCCGTAGAGACGGTCAACGGCCTGTCCCCAGAGCAGGCAGCGCAGCGCCCGGACTTCTCCAAGCTGACCCCGCTGTACCCGAATCAGCGCCTGCGCCTGGAGACCACCCCGAAGGTGCTGACCACCCGCGTGATCGACCTGATCATGCCGATCGGTAAGGGGCAGCGCGCGCTCATCGTCTCCCCGCCGAAGGCCGGTAAGACCACGATCCTGCAGGACATCGCCAACGCGATCTCCACCAATAACCCGGAGTGCTACCTCATGGTCGTCCTCGTCGACGAGCGGCCGGAGGAGGTCACGGACATGCAGCGCAGCGTCAACGGCGAGGTCATCGCCTCGACGTTCGACCGCCCGCCGAAGGAGCACACCGCCGTCGCGGAGCTCGCGGTGGAGCGCGCGAAGCGCCTGGTCGAGCAGGGTAAGGACGTCGTTCTCCTGCTCGACTCCATCACCCGACTGGGCCGTGCGTACAACAACTCCTCGCCGGCCTCCGGGCGCATCCTGTCCGGTGGTGTCGACTCCAACGCCCTGTACCCGCCGAAGCGCTTCCTGGGGGCTGCGCGCAACATCGAGCACGGCGGCAGCCTGACCATCATCGCCACCGCGATGGTGGAGACCGGCTCCGCTGGCGACACGGTGATCTTCGAGGAGTTCAAGGGCACCGGTAACGCCGAGCTGAAGCTGGACCGCAAGATCGCCGAGCGCCGCGTGTTCCCGGCCGTGGACGTCAACCCGTCCGGCACCCGCAAGGACGAACTTCTGCTCGGCCCGGACGAGGCACGTGTCATGCACAAGCTGCGTCGCATCCTCTCCGCCCTGGATCCGCAGGCCGCGATCGACCTGCTCATCAAGCAGCTGCGGAAGAACAAGACGAACCGCGACTTCATGATCCAGATCGCCAGCTCCGCCCCGCTCGCGGATGAAGAGGATGACTAGTCCGCACGCCAACCGGCTAGCATTGACCAGTGGACCAGGACTATTAGGAAGAGACTAAAAGCATGTCCAAGGCAGGCAAAGACTCGAGCAAGGATTCGGCGCTCGACCACACCCCGTCGGTGATGGATGACATCCTCTCGGAGTACCAGGGGCTGGAGGCCCAGCTGGCGGACCCGGAGCTGCACAATGACCCGAAGGCGGCGCGCCGGGTTGGCAAGCGCTTCCAGGAGCTCCAGCCGGTGATCCAGACCTACGAGCGGCTGAACACTGCGCGGGAGGATCACGAGGCCGCGGCCGAGATGGCCAGCGAGGATGCGGAGTTCGCTGAGGAGGCCACCCGCCTGGAGGCGGAGATCGAGGAGCTGCAGGAAAAGCTCACCGATCTACTCGCCCCGCGGGACCCCAAGAACGGCGACGACATCATCATGGAGATCAAGTCCGGCGCCGGTGGCGAGGAGGCGGCCCTCTTCGCTGGAGAGCTGGCGCGCATGTACCAGCGCTACGCGGAGCGTCACGGCTTCGCCACGGAGATCCTGGGCCTCAACGAGACCGACCTGGGCGGGGTCAAGGACATGACCATGTCCATCCGCTCCAAGCAGCCCTCCCGCGACGGCGCATGGGCCGACTTCAAATTCGAGGGCGGCGTCCACCGCGTGCAGCGCGTGCCCGTGACCGAGTCCCAGGGCCGCATCCAGACCTCCGCCGCCGGTGTGCTGGTCTACCCGGAGCCGGACGAGGTCGAGGACGTCCAGATCGACGAGAAGGACATCCGCGTGGACGTCTACCGTTCCTCCGGTAAGGGCGGCCAGGGCGTGAACACCACCGACTCCGCGGTCCGCATCACCCACCTGCCGACCGGCGTGGTCGTGACCTGCCAGAAAGAACGCTCCCAGATCCAGAACCGCGCCCGCGCGATGCAGGTGCTGGCAGCTCGCCTGCAGCAGATGAAGGAAGAAGAGGCCGAGGCGGAGGCAGCGGAGGGCCGCGCGGCACAGATCCGCACCATGGATCGCTCCGAGCGCATCCGCACCTATAACTTCCCAGAGTCCCGCGTCTCCGATCACCGCATCGGTTACAAGGCCAATAACCTGGATTCCGTGCTGGACGGGGACCTGGAGTCCCTCTTCGCGGCGCTGAAGGAAGCCGAGCGCATCGAGCGCCTCGAGGCCGAGGCCTAAATGGCCACCGTCAGCGAGGCGGTGCGCACCGCTGCGCGGCAGTTTTCCGACGCCGGACTGGCGTCTCCGCTCAACGACGCTCGCTGGCTCATGGCTTACGCCCTGGCCGGGGAGGGCAACGCGGATTCGCCGCGCACCCCGGCCGGACTGACCGAGGTCTTCTCAGCCGGTGGTGACCCGGAGCCAGCGATTTTTGCCGAGTGGGTGGCTCGCAGGACGCGTCGCGAGCCCCTGCAGCACATCGTGGGGGCCGCGCCCTTCTTCGGCTACGACCTCTACAGCGACTCTCGCGGCTTCATCCCGCGGCCTGAAACCGAGCTGCTCACCGAGTACGCATTGGGGAAGATCCGTGGCTGGCTTGAGCGCGCCGCCGCCGAGCCAAACCTGCGTCCCGCAGACGGAGTCGTGCGCGTCGTGGACCTGTGCGCCGGTCCCGGCACCATCGGCCTGGCGCTGGCCGCGCAGCTCGCCGAGTTCCTCCGCGGGCAGGCTACGTCCAGCCCCGCCGACTACCGCTGGCTCCGCACAATTGAGGTGACCGGCATCGAGCTGGACCCGGCGGCCGTCGAGCTAGGGCAGGAGAATCTCTCATACTTCCGCCGGGCGGGGCTGCTCGACGAGCAGCTGGACGTCCGCCTCGTGGAAGGCGACGTCCGCGACCTCGAACTCCTCGACGCCCTGGGGCTTGCCGGTCGCGCCCAGCTCGTCGTCGCGAACCCGCCCTACGTCCCCAGCGGCAGCCGAACGGACGTCGAGACCGGGGCCGACCCTGCGATTGCCGTCTTCTCCGGCGACGACGGCCTCGAACTCATGCCCCACGTTGCCGCCGCGATCGTGCGCGCCGCCGCCCCCGGGGCGCCAGTCGCCGTCGAACACGACGACGCCACCGGGGATCAGACCCGGGAGATCCTCATTGCCGCGGGACTGAGCGACGTCGAGAAGAAACAAGATTTTGCTGGCCGCGACCGCTTCGTCGTCGGGCGAGCGACTGTGCCACAGGCAAGCCAATAACAGCCACCGCGCGGGCGGCACCGGGCGGGGCACTACACTCTAGAAGAAGAAAACAGCGCACAATTCCCACGTAAGGGAGAAGGAAGCACATGGCCCAGCGAGTAGACGCGACAAACCCCGGAGACCGGGAAGGCGCCATCGTCACAGCGGAGAACGCGGTAAAGGGCGGTCGGTTGATCGTCATGCCGACAGACACGCTCTATGGCATCGGCTGCGATGCCTTCGATAACGCCGCCGTCGAGGCGCTGCTGCAGGCCAAGCACCGCGGCCCGGACATGCCGGTGCCCGTGCTGATCGGTTCTTGGGACACCGTCGAGGGGCTGGTCGCAGAGTTCAGCGCGCACCTGCGCCGGCTGGTCGAGGCATTTTGGCCCGGTGGGCTTTCCCTGGTCGTGCCACAGGCTCCGAGCCTGCCGTGGAACCTGGGGGACACCCGCGGCACCGTGATGCTGCGGATGCCGAACCACCCGATCGCCATCGACCTGCTGCAGCGCACGGGGCCGATGGCGGTCTCCAGCGCGAACGTCTCCGGCCAGCCGCCGGCGACCACCGTGGCCATGGCTGAGGAGCAGCTCGGGGATTCCGTGGCGGTGTACTTGGACGGCGGGGAGGCGACCATTGGGGAGCCCTCCACGATCGTTGACCTGGCTGGCCACCGCCCACGCATCCTGCGCGAGGGCGCGATCAGCGCCGAGCAGATCGGCGAGGTGCTTCAGATGCCAGCCAGCGAGCTGCGCTCGAAGTCCTAAAGGTGGGCTAACAGGATGCTTGTGGCTCAGGGACTCACGCCGGTGGCCGGTGCCGGCGTGCCGCTGCGTGAGCTGGCGCTCGTGCTGCTGGTCGGCTGTACCGTGACCTTCCTGACCACTGGCGGTGTGCGCTACCTCATGGTCCGCTACGGCACCATGGCCATGCCACGGGAGCGCGACGTGCACACGGTTCCCACACCTCGCTTGGGTGGGATAGGGATGTTTACCGGCGTGGTCTTCGCGATCGTCGCCGCAGCACAGCTTCCTGCCTTGAATCGTGGTTTCCCGCCGGTCACACCGGATATGACGGCGGTGCTGGCCTCGACCTTCGTGATCGTCATCGTCGGTATCCTCGACGACCTGCGCGACATCGCCTGGTGGGTCAAACTCGGCGGACAGGTCGTGGGGGCGACGCTGATGAGCCTGCTGGGCTTGAGTTGGTATCTGATCTACTGGCCAGGCGGGGAGGGGACCACCCTCATTCTTGACCAAGTCCAGTCCACGATCTTGACCGTTCTTCTCACCGTCACGATTATTAACGCAATGAACTTCGTCGACGGCCTGGATGGGCTGGCCGCCGGGCTGGGGCTGATCGCGGCAGGCACCGTGCTGATTTACTCACTGACGATCCTGCACGACCAGGGTGGGGCGGTGTCCGCGTACCCGCCGGCGATCATCTCTGCCGTGCTCGCTGGGGTGTGCATGGGCTTTCTGCCGCATAATTTCTCGCCTGCGCGGATCTTCATGGGGGACTCCGGGTCAATGCTCATCGGCACGCTGCTCTCCGCTGCCTGCGTGTCTGCCTCCGGGCGCATCAACCTTTCGCTCTATGGAGTGGCGGACATGTTCGCGCTGCTGTCTCCCGTGATCGTGGTGCTAGCTGCGCTGTTCATCCCGCTGTTGGACCTCGTGCTCGCTGTGGTGCGGCGCGTGGCGGCTGGCAAGAGCCCGTTTGCACCGGATAAGAAGCACCTGCACCACCGCCTGCTGCGGCTGGGGCACACTCAAAAGCAGGTGGTGCTGGTGCTTTATACCTGGGTCGGGGTGGCCGCATTCAGCGCGGTGGGTTCCACGGTCTTGCCGACGAACTTGACCGCGATCCTGGTCGGGGTGCTGCTGCTCGTGGCCGTGGCTAGCACGGCGATTCCGTTGTGGAAATCTGGGGAAGCGGAAGATAGAGTAATCCGACGTGAGTGAAGATTTTGCAGGTCACAATGACCGCCAGCCAGACCAGACCGGGGCGTCCGACCCTCAAGATGCGCAGTCCCCGCTGCCTCCCGTTGAGGACGACCCGGACGTCGGTGATTCCCGCCGTCCGCTGATCCGTGCCGCCCGGGGAGGTCTCATCGCGTTGGCTGCGGTGACGGTGTTCTCGCTGGCCCTGTGGGGCGCGACCCGTGACCTTCCGGGGATCTATGGCGCACTCATCGGCGCGGCTATCGGTGGTGGCTTCCTGCTGATGACGATCGGCGTGGTGCTGGTGACTGCCAACTCCTCCCCGCAGGTCACCCTGGGGGCGGTGCTGGGGTCCTGGCTCCTCAAGGCGGCGCTGCTGCTGGTTGTGTTGATCGTGATTAAAGACAAAACCTTCTATGACAACACTGCACTCGGGGTGACGATCATTCTGGCGCTCGTGGCGATGCTCGGCTCGGAGATTATGGCAATTACACGCACGAAGCTGATGTATATCCCCGAGAAATAGGCCGCGAATCCAGCCGTCGGCACGCGGCGCAAGGGGGCTGTTCGGAACGGTAATCCGGCGCAACGGGAATAAGCGAAACTCCACAGGTGAATGTGATCACAACCTGTGGGGTTTCGCTTATGGTTTCTTGGGGGTTTCCTGGTAGAGTCGTAGCGGGCCAACTGGGCTGCTGGGCGTTTTGCCACAAAGGCAGCGTAATTCGGCACCGACCCACCCTCATGGACGTGCGACGGAGTCCTGGGGGAGAGGTAATACCAAGAAATAGACCTCCATCGCACCGCCTAACTTTTCTAAAAGTTCACGCGGCCCAATCACGGGAGAGAACGCTGAGTGTAACAACCTTGGCAATGAAGGGTGAGTTTCATCCCCCTTCATTGGAGCACGAATTCTTCCCGGGGCAGGTGGATCCAAATCAGCTGTGGCTGACCGGTTTCGCGGGCGATATCTTCGCCCTCGACCGTCTCATGCTCGTGCGTATCCTGATGATCGCCATCGTGGTGATCTTCTTCCTGATCGCTATGCGCAAGCCGAAGCTGGTTCCCCGCGGTATCCAGAACGTTGGCGAAATCGCTCTGGACTTCGTGCGGATCCACATCGCGGAGGAAATTCTAGGCAAGAAGGAAGGTCGCCGGTTCCTGCCGGTGATTGCGGCAATCTTCTTCACTGTCGTGGCTGCGAACCTGCCGACCCTCATCCCGTTCCTGAACATCTCCCCAAGCGCCCGTGTCGGCCTCCCGCTGGTACTGGCGCTTGTGGCATATGTGGTGTTTATCTACGCGGGTGTGAAGCGTTACGGGTTCGGTAAGTACATGAAGTCCTCGCTGGTCATTCCTGGCCTGCCGACCTTCATCCACTTCATTGTTGTACCGATCGAATTCTTCTCGACCTTCATCCTCCGTCCGGTAACCCTGACCATTCGTCTTATGGCCAACATGCTGGCCGGTCACATCATCCTCGTCATGCTTTTCAGCGCCACGAACTTCTTCTTCTGGCAGCTGAACGGCTGGTCGTTGGTGGCTGGCGGCACGATGGTCTTCGCGATCGCATTCTCGCTCTTCGAGCTCATGATCGTCTTCCTGCAGGCGTACATCTTCGCCCTGCTGACGGCTGTGTACATCGAGCTGAGCTTGCACGCGGACGCACACTAACCCCGGTTAGTAACTCTGAAATCTGAACAACTGAACCGATCGCCACAAACCACCCGCAACAAGCGGGAAGATCGGTCACCAGAAAGGTAATGGAAACCAAATGAACGACATCCTCTTCCTGGCTCAGGACACTGTCACCAAGTTCGAGGGCTTCGGCACCATCGGCTACGGCCTCGCAGCAATCGGTTCTGCAATCGGTGTGGGTAACGTCGCAGGCAAGACCGCTGAGGCTATGGCACGTCAGCCGGAGATGGCTGGCCAGCTGCGCACCACCATGTTCCTGGGTATCGCGTTCGCTGAGGCCCTGGCCCTGATTGGTTTCGTCGCCGGCTTCCTGTTCTAAGACAGTCCGCTCAAGAAGCGGTCGGGGATTGCTCGGGCTCTCAAGGCTCCTCCCTGCGAGGAGCCAGCGAACCGGCACCGATCGTGAGAAAAAGTTTTAAAAACTTAGGACTTTCAAGAACAACGCACTAAAGCGAAAGCTGGAGACTATGACGAACACCTTTTTCTTGGCAGCTGAGACGCTGCCGTTGGAAGAGCCGATTAACCCGCTCATTCCACCGCTTTATGACATCGTCTGGTCCATTATCCCGTTTGCCGTCATCCTGTTTGTCTTCGCGAAGGTCGTCCTTCCGAAGTTCCAGGAAGTGCTGACTCAGCGTGAGGACAAAATCGAGGGTGGCATTCAGCGTGCCGAGGCCGCTAAGGCCGAGGCTCAGGAAGCCCTCGAGAAGTACAACAAGCAGCTCGCAGAGGCACGCACCGAAGCGGCTCAGATCCGTGATGATGCTCGCTCCCAGGGGCAGAAGATCATCGCTGACATGAAGACGCAGGCAACCGAGGAGTCCAACCGCATCGTTGAGGCTGGTAACAAGCAGCTGGAGGCCAACCGCGCTTCCGTCGTTGCTGACCTCCGCAAGGAGATGGGGGAGAACTCCATCAACCTGGCTGAGCGCCTGCTGGGCGAGCAGCTGAACGATGACGTCAAGCGTTCGGGCACCATCGACAACTTCCTCGCCGGGCTGGACAACGTCGGCACTGCTGGGAAGTGATCGGTATGCACGCAGCGAGCCGCGAGGCATTTGAGCGACTCATCAAGACCTTGGACCAGGGTCTGAAGGAGTCTGATAACGCAGTAGGCAACGGAGCAACGACCGGCACCGAGCTTTTCGATGTCGTCGACGTCCTGGATCAGGAGCGCAGCCTGCGCGTCGCAATGGTCGACGCCGCTGCAAACCCGGAACAGCGTGTCGAACTCGTCAAGACCCTGCTGTCCGGCAAGGTCACGGCCTCTACTGAAGAGATCGTGTCCGCTGCGGTATCCCAAAACTGGTCAAACTCGCAGGACTTCCGGACCGGCCTGGAGCGTCTCGGCCGCCGAGCACTGCTTCGTTCGGCTGAGGCCCAGGGCCAGCTCGAGCGCGTCGAGGAAGAGCTGTTCTCCCTCGCCCGCATCCTCGAGCGCGAGTCCGAGCTCGAGCTTCTGCTCTCCGATCGAGCAGCAGCTGTGGACGACCGCCGTGATCTTCTCGCGAAGGTCATCTACGGCAAGGTCTCCTCGGTGACTGAAGCTCTGGCCCTGCAGGCAGTCGGTCGCGCCCGCAAGGCGCCGGTCGAGCTGTTGGATGACCTGTGCCAGGAGGCAGCTTCCCTCAACGGCTACGAGGTCGCGCGCGTTACCAGCGCCGGCCCGCTGTCCGAGGAGCAGAAGGCAAGCCTCTCCGAGAAGTTGCACAAGATTTATGGTCGCAAGATTGCGGTTCACACTGAGGTTGACTCCAGCCTCCTCGGCGGTGCCGTAGTCCGGGTCGGCGACGAAGTGATCGACGGAAGCACAGCTGGCAAGCTGGAGCGCATGCGTCGTTCCCTCGCATAACGACCGACCAAGCGAGAACACGAATTGCTGGAACACGAAACCGAGAGCAGGAAAAACATGGCGGAGCTGACGATCTCCTCCGATGAGATCCGTAGCGCGATTGCGAACTACACCTCGAGCTACTCCCCGGAGGCCTCCCGCGAGGAGGTCGGCGTGGTCACGACGGCAGCCGACGGCATTGCCAACGTGAGCGGCATGCCATCGGTGATGGCTAACGAGCTGCTCGAGTTCCCAGGCGGCGTCATTGGCGTCGCACAGAACCTGGACACCGACTCTGTCGGCGTCGTGGTCCTGGGTAACTACGAGACCCTTAAAGAGGGCGACGAGGTAAAGCGGACCGGAGAAGTCCTTTCCATTCCGGTCGGGGAGAACTTCCTCGGCCGCGTTATCAACCCACTGGGTGAGCCGATCGACGGCCTTGGCGACATCACCGACACGGAGGAGCGCGCACTTGAGCTGCAGGCTCCATCCGTCCTGATGCGTCAGCCAGTGAACGAGCCGATGCAGACCGGCATCAAGGCTATCGACGCAATGACGCCGATTGGCCGCGGTCAGCGCCAGCTGATCATTGGTGACCGTAAGACGGGTAAGACCTCCGTCTGCATCGACACCATCCTCAACCAGCGTGACAACTGGGAGTCCGGCGACCCATCGAAGCAGGTGCGCTGCATCTACGTTGCGATTGGTCAGAAGGGTTCGACCATCGCGTCGATCCGCCAGACCCTGGAAGAGCACGGCGCGCTGGATTACACCACCATCGTTGCCGCACCGGCATCCGACTCCGCAGGCTTCAAGTGGCTCGCACCGTTCGCAGGTGCAGCCCTCGGCCAGCACTGGATGTACCAGGGCAAGCACGTCCTCGTCATCTACGATGACCTGACCAAGCAGGCTGAGGCCTACCGCGCGATCTCCCTGCTGCTGCGCCGCCCGCCGGGCCGCGAGGCATACCCAGGTGACGTGTTCTACCTGCACTCCCGTCTTCTCGAGCGTGCTGCAAAGCTGAACGACGAGCTGGGTGGCGGTTCCCTGACCGCACTGCCGATCATCGAGACGAAGGCAAACGACGTGTCTGCCTTCATTCCGACCAACGTTATTTCCATTACCGACGGTCAGGTCTTCCTTGAGTCTGACCTGTTCAACCAGGGTGTCCGCCCGGCAATTAACGTTGGTGTTTCCGTCTCTCGTGTCGGTGGTGACGCACAGACCAAGGGCATGAAGAAGGTGTCCGGTAACCTGCGTCTGGACCTGGCCGCATACCGCGACCTGGAGGCATTCTCTGCCTTCGCATCCGACCTGGATGACGCTTCCAAGGCTCAGCTGGAGCGCGGTGAGCGCCTCGTCGAGCTGCTGAAGCAGACCGAGCACGCGCCGCAGTCCGTCGAGCACCAGATGATCTCCATCTGGCTGGCCGGCGAGGGCGAGTTCGACGACGTCCCAGTTGAGGATGTCCGTCGCTTCGAGGCTGAGCTGATCGAGCACCTGCGCTCCAACGCATCTGGCGTCTTCGACCAGATCGCTGGCGGCACCCCGTTCACCGAGGAGTCCCAGGCGCAGCTGAAGCAGTCCACCAGCGAGTTCAAGCGTGGTTTCCAGACCACCGACGGCACCCCGATCATCCGGGAGCCGGAGGCTCGCGCCATGGAGCAGGACGAAGTTAAGCAGTCCGAGATCACCGTTACCCGCAAGACCGTTTAAGGCCGCGGAAAGGGATCGACAAAGCACCATGACTAACTACGGACAAGAAGGGAGGCGGTAGCGCATGGCTAATCTTCGCGAACTCAGGTCACGTATCAAGTCCGTGAACTCGACCAAGAAGATCACCAAGGCCCAGGAGCTTATCGCCACCTCGAGGATCACGAAGGCGCAGGCTCGCGTCGACGCTTCGCAGCCTTACGCTCACGAGATCACCAAGGTGATCGAGCGTCTGGCGTCCGCCAGCTCCCTGGATCACAAGATGATCCGGGAGCCGAAGGACCCGAAGCGCGCAGCCATCCTCGTGGTTTCGAGTGACCGTGGCATGTGCGGTGGCTACAACAACAACGTCTTCAAGACCACTGCGGAGCTCCGCAAGCTGCTTGAGGACGAGGGCAAGGAAGTTGTTCTCTACATCCTTGGAAACAAGGGCGTGACCTATTACAACTTCCGCAACGAAGACATCAGTGGAGCGTGGACCGGGCACTCTCAGGACCCGGTTTACGCCGAAACCGCGAACCTGCGTAACCACCTGATCGGCGGCTTCCTCGCCGGTTCGGAGGGCACTGTCGACGTCGTCGACGGCGTTAACGCCGAGGGTGACCAGGTGCCGGGCTTCGACGAGGTCCACATGGTTTACACCGAGTTCCACTCGATGCTTTCCCAGGTGCCAAAGGCACACCGCCTACTGCCAATCAAGACTGTCGTCGAAGAGGAGAAGATGGAGCTGGGTTCCGACATGGTGTCGGACTCCGCAGACCAGGTCTCCGCTGAGGTGGATTTCGAACCGGACGCAGACACGCTTCTCGCGAACCTGCTTCCGCAGTACGTATCCCGCGGCATCTTCGCCGCGCTGCTCGAAGCAGCAGCCTCCGAGTCGGCCGCGCGTCGTACCGCTATGAGTGCGGCGACGGACAACGCGAGCGAGCTGGTGGAGAACCTGTCTCGTATCGCAAACCAGGCTCGCCAGGCGCAGATTACCCAGGAAATCACAGAGATCGTCGGTGGCGCGTCTGCGCTCGGCGATAGCGGAGAGAGTGACTAATAATGACTACAGCAATTCAGGAGCAGCAGAACTCTGCTGCACCGACTGCTGCCGGCCGCGTCGTTCGAGTGATCGGCCCGGTTGTCGACGTGGAGTTCCCGCGTGGGCAGCAGCCAGCACTATTCAACGCACTGCACGTCGAGGTTGACCTCGAGGCAGTTGCGAAGACCATTACCCTGGAGGTCGCACAGCACCTGGGTGACAACCTGGTGCGCACCGTCTCCATGGCCCCGACCGACGGCCTGGTCCGCGGTGCAGAGGTCAAGGACACCGGTAAGCCGATCTCCGTGCCAGTCGGCGACGTCGTCAAGGGCCACGTCTTCAACGCCCTGGGCGACTGCCTGGACGAGCCAGGTCTCGGCCGCGACGGCGAGCAGTGGGGCATCCACCGCGAGCCACCGGCATTCGACGAGCTCGAGGGTAAGACCGAGATCCTGGAGACCGGCGTTAAGGTCATCGACCTGCTGACCCCTTACGTCAAGGGTGGCAAGATTGGCCTCTTCGGTGGTGCAGGTGTGGGTAAGACCGTCCTGATTCAGGAGATGATTACCCGTATCGCCCGCGAGTTCTCCGGTACCTCCGTGTTCGCCGGCGTCGGCGAGCGTACCCGTGAGGGTACGGACCTCTTCCTCGAGATGGAGGAGATGGGCGTGCTCCAGGACACCGCCCTGGTGTTCGGCCAGATGGATGAGCCGCCGGGAGTCCGTATGCGCGTGGCTCTGTCCGGTCTGACCATGGCGGAGTACTTCCGCGATGTTCAGGGCCAGGACGTGCTGCTGTTCATCGACAACATCTTCCGTTTCACCCAGGCAGGTTCTGAGGTCTCCACGCTGCTCGGCCGCATGCCGTCCGCAGTGGGTTACCAGCCGACCCTGGCTGACGAGATGGGTGTTCTGCAGGAGCGCATTACCTCCACGAAGGGTAAGTCCATTACCTCCCTGCAGGCTGTCTACGTGCCGGCCGATGACTACACCGACCCGGCACCGGCGACGACCTTCGCCCACCTCGATGCAACCACTGAGCTGGACCGTGCGATCGCTTCCAAGGGTATTTACCCGGCAGTGAACCCGCTGACCTCCACCTCTCGTATCCTCGAGCCGGGCATCGTCGGCGAGAAGCACTACGAGGTTGCACAGCGCGTGATCAACATCCTGCAGAAGAACAAGGAGCTCCAGGACATCATCGCCATCCTTGGTATGGACGAGCTGTCTGAGGAGGACAAGATCACCGTCCAGCGTGCTCGTCGTATCGAGCGCTTCCTGGGCCAGAACTTCTTCGTCGCAGAGAAGTTCACGGGCATCCCAGGCTCCTTCGTTCCACTGGAGGAGACCATCGACGCCTTCGAGCGCATCTGTGATGGTGAGTTCGACGCTTACCCAGAGCAGGCCTTCAACGGCCTGGGTGGTCTGGATGACGTCGAGGCCGCCTACAAGAAGCTCACGGACAAGTAAGAGGAGCACACATGGCTGAGATTGCCGCTGAATTGGTGGCTGTGGAGAAGGCGTTGTGGTCTGGCACCGCAACGGCCGTCATCGCGGAGACCACCGAGGGCGAGATCGGCGTGCTTCCAGGTCACGAGCCACTGCTCGGCCAGCTGGTCGAGAATGGCGTCGTGATCATCCGGACCACTGAGGGTGAGAAGCTGGTGGCCGCGGTACAGGGCGGGTTCCTGTCCGTGTCCACCCAGAAGATCACCGTTCTCGCTGATAGCGCTGTGTGGGCCGATGAGGTCGACCAGGCTGATGCTGAGGCTCGGGTGCGTGAGGCGTCCTCCGAGGAGGAGAAGTCTCGCGCAGAGTCCGAGTTGCGCGCTGTGAAGCGTTCCAAGGAGAAGTAGACCGAGGTTTTCGGACTACCGGCCAAAGGCCACGTCGCGTGGGGTGACCCGCGCGGGGTGGCCTTTGTGCTTTTCGCCCTAAGGATGCGGTTTTCTCCCGCTGAGTGCGGAAGGCAGCCCACCGGTGGGAGGGAATTGTTAATATCCAGGCATGGGGCTAAATTTTGTTTAAGGTATTGCAGCCTTGAAACACTCCTGGTTTTCCTGCCCGCCGGGTTGGCGGGATGATGCGACGGCGAAGAGGCGGAAACGTTGACCACGATTCTTGTGCTTTTGGGAATTGTTCTTCTTCTGCTGCTCGTTGGCGTCATCCTGTGGCGCTTCTTCTACCTGCGGAGCGAAGGCTACCCCGTGCTGCTGCGTGCGCTTCCCGCCGAGGAGGCAAGGCACTGGCGACACGGGGTTTTGGTTTATTCGAGGACCTCGGCTCGGCTGTACAAGTTGCGCAGCCTGCGGCCCGGGTCGGATCTGGTGTTGACCCGGTTGGGGACCACCGTGGTGTCCCGCCGGGACATTGTGGATAAGGAGCGCCCCTTCATCGAGGGCTACTGCCACGTGATGAAGATTTCCCACCGTGGCGAGGAGTACGAGATCGCCATCGACGAGCAGGGGGATAACGCCTTCGTCTCCTGGCTGGAGTCCGCGCCTTCAGAGCGCTGGGTGCGCACGACGCGATTCTCTTGAGTCTTCTTATCGTTTTCTACCCCGACCGGGGCTACCCGGGCGGGGTTTTTGCGTTGGCCAAAGAAAACCAAGCTGACCAGCTGCCCACCGCGCCGTCCGGAGAGAAGGGGTAAGACGAATAGCGAGGAGGTCCAGGTGGGTATCGACGTCACCGCCGATAAGACCATCCGCCAGACACTGAGCTCGGGGCATCGACCGGCTCTGCGATCGCCGCCTGTACCTCCACCACGGAGTGCTGACCACGACGCCCTATGAATAGCCCGTTGCTGCCAGGCGTGGGGTAGCGTTGGAAAAATGCGTCTCATCATCGCCACGTGTGCCGTCGACTACGTCGGTCGACTGGAAGCTCATCTGCCGCGCGCCGATCGCCTGATCATGGTGAAGTCGGACGGTGCGGTCTCCATCCATGCTGATGACCGGGCCTATAAGCCCCTGAACTGGATGACCCCACCCTGCACGACGACGGAATACCGCCGCGCGGAGGTACTCGCCGAGGCCACAGACGGCAAGGACCCCTTCCTCACACTTCCTGAGCTGGAGGACGAAGACGTCGAGGCCCTGTGGGTCGTCGAGAATCCGAAGGGCGAGCAGCTGCGCATCCAGCTCTTCGCGGTGCACTCCGACCAGAACTTTGACCTCGGCGAAGACCCGGGGCTGCAGAAGGACGGCGTAGAGGCCCACCTCCAGGAGCTGCTGGCCGAGCAGATCGAGATCTTGGGGGAGGGCTACTCGCTGGTGCGCCGCGAATACCCGACCCCCATCGGGCCGGTGGACATCCTCACCAAGGACGCGACGGGGGCGACCGTTGCGGTGGAGATCAAGCGCCGCGGGAACATCGACGGAGTCGAGCAGCTGACCCGTTACGTCGAGCTGCTCAACCGTGACGAGCTGCTTGCCCCGGTGACCGGTGTCTTCGCCGCGCAGGAGATCAAGCCTCAGGCCCGCACCCTGGCCGAAGACCGGGGAATCCGCTGCGTGACCTTGGACTACGCGGCGATGCGTGGCACCGATGATTCGGAGTTTCGGCTGTTCTAGGCCCCGGTGCTCATGGGGGCGAAGCGCCCCAGTCGGCCGGGGGATTGGGCGCGGTCGCCCCGCGGTCGGAAGCCGTTACTATGGAGGGCATGACTGTACCGCACGATCCTTCCTCCCAACCGGCCTCTCGTCCGCAGAGCGGCGCCCCGCAGGCGCAGCCATCCTCCCCTCGGCAGCCGCAGGCGCCGCAGCGTTTTGTTTCGGGGGCGATTGACCTGGGGACGGTGAAGCAGCAGGCCGTGCAGCGCGAGAAGCACGCACAGCAAGCAGCGGAAGCTGGAGTGGGCGTGGACTACGTCGCCCGCTCGGCGGACGTCACCCCGGAATCCTTCGAGCAGGACCTGGTGGTCCGCTCCACCCAGGTTCCGGTGATCCTCCTGGTGGGTAGTGCCCGCTCGGAGGCCAGCGCAGAGCTGAAGAACTTCTTCGCCCGCCTGGTGGAGATCCCGGATGTGCCGCAGGAGCAGCTGAAGTGGGTATTCCGCTACATCGACGCCGATGCGGTGCCGGAGATGGCCCAGGCGCTCGGGGTACGCGGCGTGCCCACGGTGCTCGCCCTGGTGGCTGGCCGCCCAGCGACGTCCTTCCAGGGAGCCCAGCCGCAGGAGCAGGTGGAGCAGTGGCTGGAGTCGGTGATCCAGGCCGTCGACGGTAAGCTGCCGGGCCTGCCTGCGGATTCGGGGGCCGCCGCTGAAGAACAGGACTCCCGCCTCGATGAGGCTGCGTCCCTCATTGAACAGGGGCAGATCCAGGAAGCGATCGCCGCCTACGACGCCATCCTCGCCGACCCGAACACCGACCCCGAGCTCGCGGCGACGGCACGGGCCGCACGTGCCAATGCCATCCTCGCGGAACGCGCCGGGGATCCAGCTGCCGGAGAGCAGGCACTGGAGCAGGTGGCTGCAGACCCGGGCAACGTCGACGCCGCGATGGCCGCCGCCGAGCTGCTCGCCCTGCGCGGTGAGAAGGCCCAGGGCTTCGACGTTCTCGTCACCGCGATGCGCCACACCGCGGGCGAGGAGAAGGACCGCGCGAAGCAGCAGCTGCTGCAGCTCTTCGAGCTTTATGATGCCGCCGATCCGGAGGTCATCGCGGCCCGCACGAACATGGCCAGCGCCCTGTTCTAGAACCGCGGTTATCCGCCGGAGTAACCCGATCCGATCCCACGAGCCCCTGAGGTAACGAGAACCACCATGCAACGCAATGTCATTTCCACCCCGGAAACCCAGCCGGCGGCGCCGGAGGACCTGATCCTGGACATGCGCGGTGTATCGCTGCGCCGGGGCGGCAACGAGATCCTGCACGAGCTGGACTGGCAGGTCGAGCTTGACGAGCGCTGGGTCATCATGGGGCCCAACGGCGCCGGGAAGACCTCCCTGATGCGCTTGGCCAGCGCGCAGCTTTTCCCGACGACCGGCACCGTGGACATCATCGGCGAACGATTGGGCTCCTCCGACGTCCGCGACATCCGCACCGCCGTCGGAATGTCCAGCTCTGCCCTGGCTCACCGCATCCCAGACGACGAGGTGGTCTCGGACATCGTCATCTCCGCGGGCTACGACGTCATGGGACGGTGGCGGGAGGCCTACGACGAGATGGACTACGAGCAGGCCGTCAACACCCTCGAGGTCGTGGGGGCGTATCACCTGGCCGACCGCACGTGGGGCACGCTGTCTGAGGGAGAGCGCAAGCGCACCCTCATCGCGCGCGCCTTGATGACCGACCCGGAGCTGTTGCTGCTCGATGAGCCGGGTGCCGGGCTGGACCTCGGTGGCCGCGAAGATCTGATCGAGCTGCTCAGCCAGATCGCGATGGATCCGGATTCCCCGGCGACCGTGTTGGTCACCCACCACGTGGAGGAGATCCCGCCGGGATTCACCCACGGGATGCTGCTGGACGAAGGCCACATCGTGGCCCAGGGCCTGTTGACCGACATCATGACCAGCGAGAACCTCACCAAGGCCTACCACCAGCCCATCGAGGTTAAGCAGGAGGACGGCCGCTGGTTCGCCCGCCGTCTTCGTCGCGGTGGAGCCCACCGGGCGCGGGATTAGCTAGAGTCTTTTAAGTACCGATTTAGGTGGAAAGCGAGGTCCGGCTCGAGATGGGATTTGCAGAGCAGTTGGGTCCGGTAGAGCCACGGCATGCCTCCACGGTCATTCTGCTGCGTGACACGCTATCCGGCCCGGAGGTCTACGTGCAGGAACGCGCGTCAACCATGGCGTTCTGCGCGGAGATGACTGTCTTCCCGGGCGGTGGGGTGGATGCTCGCGATATGCCCGGTGACGTCGACGGCGACGGGGTGGACTCGCCCGATGTGCGCTGGTCCGGCCCGGACGTTCGTTGGTGGGCCCACCGTCTGCGCAAGGATCCCGCGATTGCCCGCGCCCTCGTGTGTGCCGCGGTGCGCGAGACCTTCGAGGAGGCAGGCACGCTCCTGGCCTCCAATGAGGACGGAGATATTGTCGCGGACACCACGCGCTTCCAGCACGAGCGCCAGGAACTGGAGAATCACCTGCTCCCGTTTTCTACGTTCATGGACCGGCACAAGCTGATCCTGCGGGCCGATCTGCTGCGCCCCTGGGCGAACTGGGTGACCCCAGAGGGGCAGCCGATCCGCTACGACACGGCATTTTTCGTGGCCCGTCTGCCGGAGGGGCAGGACACGACCGGGGACACGCGAGAGGCCACGTCCACGGGCTGGTTCCGCCCGTCGACGCTGCTCGACGGGTGGCGTTCCCGGAAGATTAGCCTGATGCCCCCGACGTGGGCGCAGCTGAAGTTGCTGAGCACCTTCCGCACGGTCGACGAGGTCATGGACTTCTCGTCGGGACTTTCGGTGGACCCCGTGCTGGACGAGCCGATCGACGAGCCCTATATGGCCGAGTACTACCTCATGGAATCCAAGATGTACGGTCGCCCGAAGCGCGTCTTCGCCCCGGGGATGAAGTTTGCGGTGGACCCGGCGGAGCTGCCGGAGCACCCGTTCGAGCACCGTCCGGGCTCCTATCTGCAGTAGGTCGCGGTTGTCTTTTAGCTTTGAGGAGCTTCAGTGGCTCCAGTCCTCTCCCGACGCCGGCACCGCCATCGCGCAGGCCGGCGAGCTTGAGCTCAGCCAGCGCAGCGTGGTGTCCGATATGGCAGCGTTGCGCAAAGCCTGGGGTGACAACGCCCGGGCGGTGGCCGAGCTGGTCGAAGCCCGCCGGATTGTGGCGGTGAAGCTACCTGGGGAACTCGCGGCCGGGTGGTGGACCGATAAGGATGCTGCCCAGCAGTCCACCCCGCTGGCCGTGGCGCGCTTCCGTGCTCGGCACCTCGCAGCACTGGGGGTGGCGGTGGCGCGCGACGTCACCTGCTCGGTGGGGACCGAGCTTGTGGCGCTTAAGGAGGCCGGGCTGACGTGCAGCGGCTCCGACATTGACCCGGTTCGGGTGGCGATGGCTCGCACAAACTGCCCGGGCGTCGAGGTGCGGGTGGCCGATGCCCTCGAGCCCTGGGAAGGAACACCGGGGGAGAAGCCGGTGATCCTTGCGGACCCGGCTCGGCGCAACTCCTCGGGGCGGATTCACCGGCTCGAGGACATGCAGCCCCCGGTGAGTGACCTGGTTGGGGCCTATCCCGGACACGAGTTGATGGTGAAACTCGCCCCGGGCGTGGACTTCGCAGAGCTCGAGGACTGGGCCGGCCAGGTGGACGTCATCAGCGTGGATGGCCAGGCCAAAGAGGCTTGTGCCTTGACCTCCGGGCTGGTTTCCCCGGAAGCCCGGGATGGTGAGGGGCTGGCGCGCCGGGCCGTGGTGATCAGCACCAGCGACCAGGGGGAAGGCGTCGACATCCTGGCCAGCTGGGAGCCGGAGCTGTCAGATGACGACGTCGCAGCACGCGCGGGGCAGCCTGGCCGGTACATCATGGAACCGGATGCAGCGATCATTCGCGCCGGGCTCGTGCGCCACTTCGCGGCCCGGGAGAGGCTGTGGCTGGTGGACCCGAACCTGGCCTATGTCACGGGTGAGCACGTCCCGGCGGGGATGCGGGCCTTCGAGGTGCTGGATACCGTGCCGGTCAAGCAGTTGCGCAAGGCCTTGCAGCAACGAGGGGTCGGCAAGCTGGAAATCCTCGTGCGCGGGGCGGACATCAATCCGGATCAGCTGCGCGCGAAGCTGAAGCTCAAAGGCAAGGGTAAGGCCACGGTCGTCATTGCACGGCTGGGGGAGCGGAATACAAAGCAGCGCGGGGGTGGGTTGAGCAGCGGTGTGGTGGCCTATATCTGCCGCGCGGTGGCCCCCGAAAAGCACTAATACTGCGAATTCGCTGCGGGTTGGCGCAAAGCTCAGGCGCGGGTCATGCCGGTTGGGTAGAACGGACGGTGACACGCCCAGCCCGCGCGGTGGGGTGGTTCTAGAAAAATATTAATGTGTTGTGGCGAAGCTCACGTTTTTCAAGCTAAGCTGAACTGGAAACCAACACGCAATCACGAAAGGCCAACGCATGTCGAACATCGTTGTTCTGGTTAAGCAGGTGCCGGACACGTACTCCGAGCGCAAGCTCCGTGAGGACGACTTCCGTCTGGACCGTGACAGCGCCGACGCTGTTCTCGATGAGATCAACGAGAACGCTGTCGAGGCTGCACTCCAGCTGAAGGAAGCAGACTCCTCCCGCAACGTCATCGTGCTCTCCGTGGGTCCGACCCGCGCGACCGAGGCGCTGCGCAAGGCACTGTCCCTGGGCTGCGACGAGGCAATCCTGGTCACCGACGAGGCCCTCGAGGGCTCCGACGTCCTGGGCACCGCCTGGACGCTGAGCAACGCGCTCAACCAGATCGAGGACATTGAGCTCATCATCGCTGGTAACGCCTCCACCGACGGTGTCGCCGGCGCTATCCCGGGCCTGCTGGCCGAGTACCGCCAGATTCCGGCTCTGACCCACATGGAGGAGCTGGCTGTCGAGGGTGGCACCGTCACCGGTAAGCGCGTCACCGAGGAGGGCATCTTCGGCCTCGAGGCGCCGACCCCGGCCATCGTCTCCGTCACGGAGAAGGCCAACACCCCGCGCTTCGCCGTCTTCAAGGGCATCATGGCCGCGAAGAAGAAGGAGATCAAGGAGCTCAGCCTCTCCGACATCGGCGTCGATCCGGCGAACGTCGGCGGTGGCAACGCAACCTCTTCGGTCGCTGGCGTCACGCCGAAGCCACCGAAGTCTGCCGGTGAGAAGATCACCGATGAGGGCGACGGCGGCAAGAAGCTCGTCGAGTTCCTCGCTAAGGAAAAGCTGATCTAGCTCACCGCTTTTCACGTTCCATAACCCGACATTCCCTGCCACATTAGGAAAGAGGAAAATCCATGACCAACGTATTGGTACTGGTTGATCACGTTGAAGGTGAGCTGCAGAACTCCACTCGCGAGCTCATCACCGCTGGTCGCGTATTCGGCCAGGTCGGCGCCGTCGTTGTTGGCAAGCCGGGCACCGCTGAGGGCCTGAAGTCCGAGCTGGCTGCTGCTGGCGCGGAGACCATCTACGCTGCCGAGTCCGACGAGGCTGACTCCCTGCTCATCACCCCATCCGTCGACGCCCTCTCCGGGCTCGCCGCTCACCTGCAGGTTCCGGTCCTGGTCTCTGCTTCCGCTACCGGCAACGAGGTTGCTGGCCGCGTGTCCGCACGCGTGGGCTCCGGTGCGGTCTACGGCATCACCGAGATCGACGCCGAGCGCAACGCTAAGAAGCCGGTCTTCGGTGGCGAGTACATCGTCGACTCCGGTGCCGCAGGCGTGGCCCCGGTCTTCACCTGGCAGGCCGGCTCCATCGATCCGGAGCCGCAGGACGCTGCCGGTGAGATCCAGGCAGTCGAGCTGCCGGGCGCTGGCCCGACCGCTGTGAAGATCACCAGCTTCGCTCCGGCTGAGGCCGGCGACCGTCCGGACCTGGCTGAGGCGAAGATCGTCGTCTCCGGTGGTCGTGGCGTGGGCGGCTCCGAGGGCTTCACCGACGTTGTCGAGCCACTGGCCGACGCGCTCGGCGGTGCCGTTGGTGCATCCCGTGCCGCAGTCGACGCGGACTACTACCCGGGCAAGTTCCAGGTCGGCCAGACCGGTGTCACCGTGTCCCCGAACCTGTACATCGCACTGGGCATTTCCGGTGCTATCCAGCACAAGGCTGGTATGCAGACCTCCAAGACCATCGTTGCGGTCAACAAGGATGACGAGGCATCGATCTTCGAGATCGCAGACTTCGGTATCGTTGGTGACCTCTTCGACGTTGCCCCGCAGGCAACCGAGGAGATCAAGAACCGCTAAGGTTCCCGAATCCAATCAGCTGCCCTGAGCGCAGCTAAAAATAAAAAGCCGGTGTTTCCCGTTATGACGGAGCACCGGCTTTTTTATATCCGTCCATAGTGTGCCTAAGAGCTTTGGGAAGCAGTAAATACCACTTCGAGTTGAGGGGACTTTTTAAGATGTGGGCACGACGTTCAGTTGGGGCCATTCTGGCGTTTGTGGTGGGGACGATCCTCGCTGTAGCGGTTCCCGTTGGGGTAGCCAACGCCGATATCGACAAGCCAAAGAAGCAGCGAGTACACCTGGTCATGGACTCATCCGGGTCGATGGCGGAGAAGATCGACGGCGGGAAAACCCGGATTGATGCAGCCAAGGACGCCCTGAACTCCCTGGTCGATTCAACACCGGAGGAGACCGAGCTGGGGTTGCGGGTGTACGGCGCGAATGACAAGAACAAAGGCAGCGAAGAATCCTGCCGTGATTCCGAGCTGGTGGTCCCGATTGCGACGGAGAATCGCGAGGACCTCTCGAAGGCCATCGAGGGGTACAGCCCAGCCGGGTGGACCCCGATCTCTTATGCCCTGAAGGAAGCCGGCAAGGACATCGACAAGCCAGGGGAGGATGAAGAAAACACCATCGTCCTGGTCTCCGACGGCGAGGAAACCTGCGTCCCGGACCCCTGCGATGTCGTCGATGAACTTCAGAAGCAGGGCATCAACGTGACCATCAACGTGGTGGGCATGAACGTGGATGGCAAGGCGCGCAATCAGCTGCAGTGCATCGCGAAGAAGGGCAACGGAAAGTACTACTCGGCGGATAACGCCGATGAGATCAAGACAGCCATCGAGGAAGCTGCGATGCGCACGGGCCAGGCCTTCCAACTGGACGGGGACCCCATCACTGGCGGGGACTCCCGATCTGAGGCCCCCGACATGAGGCCGGGAACCTACCTGGACAAGTTCGGTTTCAACGAGACGCGCTGGTACCGCGTGCCGAAGCAGGCCAAGGATTCCGTGGTGTGGGCAGGTGCCGCGATGAGCCTGGCGGAAACTGACAAAGAACACGGCTCCATCGCCGTCGAACTGGTCGATCCCACCAGCGAAGAAAAATGTGCCCAAGAATCCGACTATGGGCACAGCAGCGGCCCCGAGGGGCTGCTGGCCACCAGCCTATCTAGCAGGGAGTGCGAAGACGCCGAAAACCTGCTGCTGAAAGTCACCACGGACGTCAAGGGCGAAGGCGAGCTCCCGGTGCGGATCCACTTGGAGGAGCGTGGCACGGTCCAAAGCCTCGACGAGCTGCCAGAGGCTGCCAAGAATCCCGAGTGGGAGGAAATGGAGGCAGCAAAGGCGCCGGAAGGCGTGTCCTACGGCGGTGACTCATTCGGGAACGCCAAGGTGATCGAGCCTGGTGCCCACAACATCGCGGTGACGATGGGTGAAAGCCAGGTATTCGCCGTGGACCTGGACTGGGGGCAGCACGTACAGGTGCAGACCGACCTGGAAACGGTGCAGAAGCGCTTCATGGCATGGAACACGAGGGTGCTTTCTCCCTTCGGAAGCGATGCCCTCGTTAACGACACTGATAGCTCGGACTTCGGCAGCTCCAAGAGCGTCAGCCTCCAGGCCCGGACATTCCCCATCCGCTACAAGAACAGCGGCGAGATCTACCCGAACGAGAACTCGGTGCCGGGCCGCTACTACATCATCGTCTCTGGCGGCGATCGGGAGGACACAGCCGATAAGCAGGGGGAGGCCAAAGGCACGATGACCGTGGAGGTCCTGGGCAAGGCTGGCGAGGGGGCGCCGGAGTTTGCTTCCCTCGAGAAGGATCTGGACCAAGAGCAGGATGACGGCGCTGCCGATGCCGATGCCAAGAATGTGGCCGCAGAGCAGGAAGACACCGGGATGAGCTGGCCGATGATCGGAGCCGCCGGGGTCGGGATTATCGCCCTGCTGGCAGCCATTGTGTTGGCGGTGACGGGCCGGAAGAAGTCCTAACCCAGCTTTTTATATCGAGCGCAAAAATACTCGTACGCTCGATGATTGTGCTCCAGTTTGGGGTGTCTGTCACAATGTGACGCACGACATAGGCGCGCTGAAGGCGCGCCACCCCTCACTGGAAAGGACGTGGGCATGCAGTCAGCCCTCGGGCTCACCATCGCTGGGCTCGCCATCATCTTTCTCACCGTCGCAATTCTGATTCGCGGCAAGGTGAGTCCGATCGTGCCCATGGCCCTCATCCCAGCGATCGGCGCCCTGATCCTGGGCTATAGCTTTGAGGAACTCTCGGACTTCTTCAGCGACGGGCTGAAATCCGTCATGAGTGTGGTCGTGATGTTCATCTTCGCGATCATCTTCTTCGGAATCATGCAGGACGTCGGGCTGTTCACGCCCGTGATTCGAGCGCTGATCAAGGGCACCAGGGGCAATCCTGTCTTCATCACGCTGGGAACCGCGGCCATTGGCGTGGTCGCCCACCTCGACGGCTCGGGCTCGACGACCTTCCTGCTGACGATCCCCGCGCTGCTCCCGCTGTATAAGGCGATGCACATGAGCCGCTACACCCTACTGATGATCGTCGCACTGGCAGCGTCGGTGATGAACATGGTGCCGTGGGCAGGCCCGGTGGGGCGAGCGGGCTCGGTCATCGCGCAGGACCCGCACGATATCTGGATCCACCTGCTGCCGGCCCAGGGGATCGCGCTGCTCGGCGTGTTCGCAGTAGCTGCGGCCCTCGGTGTTCTCGAGCTACGCCGTGCCCGCAAGCGCAGCGCGCAGAAGGTGGGAGCCGGGGCAGACACCCCAGGCCCGGCTAACGTCGATGTCGAGAAGATGGCCGCCAACTTCGCAGAGAACCAGCGCCAACAGCAGGCGGAGATCGGCCTGTCCTTCCGCACTGGCAGGGCGGTGACGGTGATTAACGTCGTGCTGATCCTCGCGGTGCTGGTCGTGCTGCTGGCGGGCCTGCTGCCACCGGCTCCGGCCTTCCTCATCGCCACCACCGTGGCCATGCTGGTGAACTGCCAGGGCAAGGAGGCTCAGACCGGGGTGCTTAACCGGCACGCACCGAATGCGCTCTCCATGGCCGGTGTGATCATCGCGGCCGCCATGTTCCTGGGAGTGCTCAACGGCAGCGGCATGCTCGAGGAGATCGCCCTGCAGCTCATCGCGATCATGCCTGAGGGAGTGGGGCAGTACCTGCACATCATTGTCGCGTTCTTCGGCGTCCCACTGGACCTTCTCACGTCCACCGACGCCTACTACTTCTCGGTGCTGCCCATCGTTCAGGAGACTGCTGCGAACTTCGGTGTGAGCGGCATGGGGGCTGCCGCAGCGCTCATCGTGGGTAATGTCATCGGCACCTTCGTCTCCCCGTTCTCGCCGGCGCTCTGGCTGGCGCTCGGCCTCGCCGAGGGGCAGATGGGCCACTATCTCAAGCGCGCACTGCCGGTGGTCTGGGCATTCTCCATCGTGCTGGTTGCCATCTGCTGGGGCATGGGGATGTTCGCTTAGCTTGCCAGGTGCTATGCCACACTAGAAACCATGACAAGCCAGCCCCGCATCTACGCCGACCACGCCGCCTCGAGCCCGTTGCGCCCGGAGGCAGCCGAGGCGATGCGGGAGGCAGAATCCGCGCTCAATCCGGCCGGTCAGTACCGCACCGGCCGGGACGCCCGGCGGGTGCTGGAGGAGTCCCGCGAGCAGATCGCCGAGTTCCTCGGCGCCGAACCCGTGGAGGTGATCTTCACCGCCTCGGGCACGGAGGCCGACAACATCGCCGTGCAGGGGCTGGCCTTCGGCTCCCGGAAGCTGCACCCGACTGCGGGCGACATTATCGCTCCTGGCATCGAGCACCCGGCGGTGGGGGAATCCATCGATTGGCTGTGCACCGGCCCGCTTGACTTGGGGTACCGCCGGGTCGAGCTGCCCGTGGACGAACACGGAGTCGTTGATCTTGAAGCGGCCGAGGAGATCGGCGTCCTAAAAAACATGGCTCCCGAGCAGACGGCGCTGATCACCTGCATGTGGGCGAATAACGAGACCGGGAACATCCAGCCGGTCGGCGAACTTGCCACAATCGCAGCGGACAAGGGAGTGCCCATGCACGTGGATGCCGTGCAGGCAGCGGGGAGGGTGCCGATCGACTTCCACGGCCTCGGGGTCGCCACCCTCGCAGCGAGCGCGCACAAGTTCGGCGGGCCGCGCTCGACCGGGGTGTTGCTCGCGCGCCGGGATGCGAAGATCCTCTCGCCGTTGAAGGGCGGGAACCAGGAACGCGGGCTGCGCTCTGGGACCGTCAACGTCCACGGGGCGGTGGGCACCGCAGCAGCACTGGCGGCGGCACATCGGGATATGGCTGCGGAGAACGAGCGGCTACGGAACATCCGCGAGCGGGTGCTGGAGGCCGTCCGTGGCATCGAGGGGATAAAAGTGTGGACCCACGAACCCTCGTTGCCCAGCCACCTGCACCTGAGCATCCCCGGTGCGGAGGGGGATAGCCTCATCATGCTGCTGGACGCTGCGGGGGTGGATGCCTCCACGGGTTCGGCGTGCGCGGCCGGGGTGAACCGCGCCAGCCACGTGCTCGCTGCGATGGGTGTGGACGTGGAGGTGGCCCGAGGTGCCCTGCGGCTGACCTTCGGCGCGGAGACCACGATGGCGGACGCTGAACGCATCGCCGAATTGTTGCCGCGCGTGGCCGAGCAGGCTCGCGCCGCCGGAATGGCCTAAGCCCGCTAAACCCGAGTAGGGTGCCACCCATGCGAGTAGTAGCAGCAATGAGCGGTGGTGTGGATTCGGCGGTCGCGGCCGCCCGGGCACTCGAAGCAGGCCACGAGGTTATCGGCGTGCACCTGGCGCTGTCCCAATCCCCGGAGGCCGTGCGCGCCGGTTCCCGCGGCTGCTGCTCCCTGGAGGATTCCGCCGACGCCCGGCGGGTCGCCGACAAGCTCGGCATCCCCTTCTACGTCTGGGACTTCTCCGACCGCTTCAAGGCCGATGTGATCGATAACTTCGTGGACTCCTACGCCATCGGCGAGACCCCGAATCCGTGCCTGCGCTGCAACGAGAAGATCAAGTTCGAAGCCCTGCTGGACCGCTCCATCGCGCTCGGCTTCGACGCCGTGGTCACCGGCCACTACGCGCAGCTCCACGACGGCGTGCTGCGCCGGGGCGTGGACGCGGACAAGGACCAGTCTTATGTCCTCGGCGTGCTAACCGACGAACAGCTGGCACACTGCATGTTCCCGGTCGGGGACACCGTCAAGCCCGAGATCCGCGAGGAGGCCGCCGACGCCGGCTTCGGGGTCGCCAATAAGCCAGATAGCCACGACATCTGCTTTATCCCGGATGGCCGAACTCAGGCATTCCTGGGCTCGAAGATCGGCTTGCGTCCCGGCCTGGTGCGGGACACCGGCGGGGAGACCGTGGCGGAGCACGACGGCGTGTACGGCTTCACCGTTGGTCAGCGCAAGGGGCTTGGCCTGCCGCGCGAAACCCTGGACGGCCGCCCACGCTATGTCACGGATATCGACGCCCACACGGGTACCGTCACCGTTGGCACCCGGGAGGACCTGCGGGTCGGCGGGATCATCGCCGACCGCCTCAAGCGCCTCGACCCGGAGGTACACGGCCGCGAATTCGACTGCGAGGTGCAGGTGCGCGCCCACGGCGGGGTGGTTCCTGCCCGCGCCCGGCTCGTCGACGACCCAGCCCCGGTCACCCCGGCGGGTCGCGTGAAGGAGGCCGACGAGCTGCCGTGGCGCCTGGAGCTGGAGCTGCTGCAGCCCCTGGAGGGCGTGGCGCGCGGCCAGGCCGCCGTGGTCTATCGCCCCGACGAGGACGGAGACATCCTGCTGGGCTCCGGCACCATCCGCGCGACCACCGCCCTCGGCGCCCCGATTGAGGAGCAGCCCGCACCCGGCACCGTCGGCGCGGTGGACGCCGACGCCATCGAACAGGGCGAGGACGCCCAGGGATGACACGTCTCGGCTGGTGGGAATCCTTCGCCACGACCCACCCGGACCAGAACAGTGCCCTGGAGGCCGCGCTTCTCCGCGGCGTCGATGTGGATGAGGATACCGGCGCGCCAGGCGGGATCTCCCTGCCCCGTATCCAGCCTGCAGGCGAGCCCGGGGTGAAAGACGTCGCCCTGGACGTCACCGCCCTGACCGCCGGTTTCGCACAGCTCAGCCTCGCCGCGAACCCGCGGGGCTGGGAGATTAGCCACGGGGCCAGTCTGATCGGCCGCCAGACCCGGTCTTATCTCTCGGAGCTCCGAGACCTGGTGCCCGCGGTGCTTGCCGAACGTCGGGCCCCACGGATCATGCTGAACGTCGCCGGGCCCTGGAGCTTTGGCGCCACTGTGGAGCTGGCGGGGCATCCCATCGTGGCCGACCGGCCCGCATTCCGGGACATCGCCCTCACGTTGGGGGCGGGGCTGGCGGAGACCGCCGAATGGCTGGCCAGCGCGACCGGCTCGGAGGTGCTCATTGGTCTCCACGAGCCCGCCGTGCCGCAACTGTTGGCCGGGCTGGCCGGGGCCACGCGCTGGGATCGGCTGGCCCCGGTGGATCCCGAGCACATCTTGGGCGTGTGGCAGCGGCTGCTCGGCCAGTTGCCCGAGGGTGTGGGGGCTGTGCTGCACGAGTGCCCGCCCGAGCTATTCCGCGACATCCCGCAGGTGGGCTTTGATCGCGTCGGGGTGGCCGCCGGGCACCTCTTCGGCGAGCAGTCCACCTCGGAGCTCAAGGACGCCATTGGATCCAGCGTCGGGGCGGGCCAGGGGATCGGCATCTGCGTGCCGCGCCCCACAGAGCCGCAGGGAGCCGCGGCGATCGAGGACAGTGCCGCCACGTACGCGGGTGCCGTCCAACGCCTGTGGCAGCAGTGGAGCTTCCCCGCGGAGCAGCTGGTGCAGCAGGTTGACCTCTGCGCGATCACCCCGGGGCTGGACGAGGTCGCTGTGAGCCCTGCTGTTGCAGCCACCTGGTCGGCGACCGCGCGGATCGCCGCACGCAACCTCGCTGCAGGCTAAGCCTCACCCAGCAGGGCAGCCCAGGAATGACCAGGCTCGCAGCAGCGAAGTGTTGACCCCAGCGCTCCGGGACTAGTCCTCCTCGGCGTCGCCCTCGCCCGGCCCCTCGCTCAGCAGCTTGTGGAAGCCGGCCTCATCGAGCACCGGGATGCCCAGCTCCTCGGCCTTCGTGAGCTTCGAGCCGGCTTTGGCCCCGGCGACCAGATAATCCGTCTTCTTCGACACGCTGCCGGTCGCCTTCCCGCCGCGGGACTCGATGGCCTCCTTCGCGCTGGAACGGTCGAAATCCTCCAGCGTGCCCGTGACAACGATGCTCAACCCGGCCAGCAGGTCGGCCTGAATAGACCCGGCCGCGTCGGCAGAAGGCTGCTCGGTGACGTCCTGCTCCATCCGCACCCCAGCGGCCGCCCAGGCGTCGACGATCTCCTTATGCCAGGAGACCGCAAACCAGTCGCGGACAGATTCGGCGATGATGGGCCCCACCCCATCGACAGTGGACATCGTCTCCACATCGGCGGCGGCGACGTCCGGAATGGAACCGTAGTGATTGGCCAGGGCCTTCGCCGCGGTCGGGCCGACGTGCCGGATGGACAGAGCGACGATGACCCGCCACAGGTCGACCTCCTTGGCCGCCGCGAGCGTCGTCAGCAACGTCTCACCTTGCTTATTCAGCGCGCCGGACTTCGTCGTATACGCGTCCGTGCGGCGCAGATCCTCCTCCGTGAGCGAGAACAGCTCCGTCTCGTCGGGTAGCACGCCGGAATGGATGAGGTCATAGGCGGCCTTCTCGCCGAGCGCGTCGATATCGAAGGCCCCGCGGCCGGCGATGTAGGTCAGGCGGGTGTGCAGCTGGCCGGGGCAGTAGCGGGTATTCGGGCAGCGCCAGTCCGCATCGTCTCCGCGGGCCGGGGCCAGGGGAGTGCCGCACTCCGGGCACAGGCTGCTGAAGAGGAACTCGCGCTCCGCACCATTTCGGGCGTCCTCCACCGGGCCCAGGACCTCCGGGATGACCTCCCCGGCCTTGCGGATCATGATCTCATCACCCAGGCGCACGCCCTTGCGGTGGGCCTCGGAAGGGTTGTGCAGGGTCGCCATGGTCACGGTGGAGCCCGCGACGTACTTCGGCTCCATCACCGCATACGGGGTCGCCCGGCCGGTGCGCCCGATCCCTAGGCGGATGTCGTGCAGCCGGGTGCGGGCCTCTTCCGGCGGATACTTATAGGCGATCGCCCAGCGCGGGGCGCGGCTGGTTGTTCCGAGCCGCTGCTGGGACTCCGTGTCGTCGACCTTGATGACGAGGCCGTCCATCTCGTGATCCGCATCGTGGCGGTGGTCCGCCCAGTAGGCGACCTGTTCCAGGACCTCCTTGGCGCTGTGCACCTGCTTGGTATACGGGCTCACCGGCAGGCCCCAGGCTGCCAGCGCCTCGTAGGCCGCGTGCTGGGAAGCGGGGGTGAAGCCCTCGCGGGCACCGATGCCGTGACAGATCAGGCGCAGCGGGCGGCGTGCGGTCTCCGCCGGGTCTTTCTGGCGCATCGCGCCGGCCGCGGCATTGCGCGGATTCGCAAACATTTTCTGCCCCTCCGCCTGGCGCTGGGCGTTCATCTTCGCGAAGTCCTCGACGCGGATGAACACCTCGCCGCGGATCTCCACGATCTCCGGCACTGGGAAGTCCTCGGAAGGTTGCAGGCGCGCCGGGATGTCGGAGAGGGTACGGGCGTTGTGGGTGATGTCCTCGCCGGTCGTGCCGTCGCCGCGGGTGAGCGCGAGTTCCAGGACGCCGTTACGGTAAAGCAGGTTGATCGACGCGCCGTCGATCTTCAGCTCGGTGAGGTAGGTCTTGGCCGGGGTGCGCTCCAGCCAGGAGC
Source organism: Corynebacterium sp. UMB4614 (assembly GCF_030217065.1). Lineage (NCBI taxonomy): Bacteria > Bacillati > Actinomycetota > Actinomycetes > Mycobacteriales > Corynebacteriaceae > Corynebacterium > Corynebacterium sp. UMB4614. The sequence continues at coordinate 47,676 of NZ_JASONC010000006.1, read as the reverse complement.
TCAGCTGCTCGGTGTCGAAGACGTTATCGAGCGAGAGCATCGGCTCCTGGTGGTCCACGTTGCGAAACGGGCTGGACTCCGGAGGGGCCGGGGCGACCTCGGTGGTGGGGCTGGGGCCGGTTACCGCCTCGGGGTGGGCGTCCTCGAACTCCTGAAGTTGGGTGAGCAGGGCGTCGAACTCGGCGTCCGAGATCTCAGGATTGCCGTAGTAGTAGACCTCGCGGTGGTGCCTGACCTGGTCCGCGAGGGACTGCCACTGTTGGCTCAGTTCTGCAAGCGCAGGATCGGAGGTCCCGGGATTGGCGGCGGGCGAGGAATCGGAATCGTATTGAGTGCTCACGGGATCCAAGTCTATCGAGGATCCGCTCTGGCCTGTCTGGTGCTCCGGTTAGAGTAAGGATCATGACCGCAGCGCATTTCAATCCGGCTCACATGTTGAGCTTCGACCTAGAGACCACCGGCACCAATCCACTGTCCGCCCGCATCGTGACCAGCGCCATGGTGCGCATCCGTGGCAGCCAGGTGGAAGACGTCGAGCTGCTCGCCGACCCGGGCGTCGAGATCCCCGAGCAGGCCAGCGCGGTGCACGGCATCACCACCGAATACGCCCGGGAGAACGGTCAGCCGCACGACGAGGTCCTGGCAGAGACGATCCGGGCGATCCGGCAGGGTTGGGAGGAAGGCGCGACCCTCGTGGTCTTCAATGCGCCCTATGACCTGACGGTGCTGCGCAGCCAAGACCCGAGCTTCACCGTGGACGGACCAGTCATCGACCCGCTGCTGCTGGACCGCCACTTCGATCAGTACCGCAAGGGCAAGCGCACCCTGGGGGCGGTGTGCGAGCACTACGAGGTGGCGCTCGACAATGCGCACGAGGCCACCGCCGATGCGATCGCCGCGGCCCGCGTGGCGTGGAAGATCGCCCGTGAGCACCCGGAGCTGACCCAGATGAGTGCCGATGAGCTCATGTTGAACCAGTCAACCTGGTACTACGAGCAACAGTCCAGCCTGGCTGAGTACTTCCGCTCCAAGGGGCGCGACGCCAACGTGAACACCAGCTGGCCGCTGCAGTAGGCCGGTTGCCTATAATTTCTAAACATGTCTTCCTCACCACAGCGCACCGCAGCCGATTACCTCAAGGACATCGTCGCCGCCCCCGTCTACCGGGCCGCGAAGCACACGCCCACCGACGCGATGCCCGTGCTGTCCAAGCGCCTGAACAACCGCGTGCTCGTCAAGCGCGAGGACCTGCAGCCGGTGCACAGCTTCAAGATTCGCGGTGCTTTCAACCGCATGGCTCAGCTGAGCTCCGAGGAGCGCAATCGGGGCGTGGTCGCCGCGTCCGCTGGTAACCACGCGCAGGGCGTGGCTCTGTCCGGCCGAGAACTGGGTATCCAGACCACCATCGTGATGCCGGAGATCACCCCGCAGATCAAGGTCGCCGCGGTACAGGGCCTGGGCGGTGGCGTGCTGCTGCACGGCGCCAACTTCGACGAGGCCAAGGCGAAGGCCATCGAGCTCTCCGAGACCGAGGGCATGGTCTTCGTCGCCCCCTTCGACGACGAGGCGGTCGTTGCCGGTCAGGGAACCATCGGCCTGGAGATTTTCCAGGACGTCCCCGAGATCGACCGCGTCTTCGTCCCCATCGGGGGCGGTGGCCTGGCTGCCGGGGTGGCGATCCTGCTCAAGCAGCTGAACCCCACAATCCAGGTCATTGGCGTGGAGCCGGAGGAATCCGCCTGCTTCGTCGCCGCGAAGAAGGCGGGCGGTCCGGTGGACCTGGCCTACACCAGCCTCTTCGCCGAGGGCGTGGCGGTCAAGCGCATCGGGGATGAGAACTTCCGCATCCTGAACGAGTGGCTGGATGACGTCGTGACCGTCACCTCCGACGAGATCAGTGCGGCGATCAAGGACATCTTCGACGACACCCGCGCAATCGCCGAGCCCGCCGGCGCGGTGGCGCTGGCGGGGCTCAAGCGCTACTGCGCCGAGAACGAGATCGCCGATGAAACGCTCGTCCACGTGCTCTCGGGCGCCAACGTCAACTTCCACTCCCTGCGCTATGTCTCCGAGCGCGCGGAGCTCGGCGAGGGCAGCGAGGCCCTGTTCGGCGTGACGATCCCCGAGGCCAAGGGTGCCTTCCTGGACTTCTGCACCGTGTTGGGTAGCCGCGCGGTCACCGAGTTCAGCTACCGCGTGGGGGAGACCGACGAACCAGCGAAGATCTTCGTCGGTGTGCAGCTCAAGGGAGGCCACCAGGAGCGGGAGTCCATCCTCACCGACCTGGCTGCTGCTGACTATGGGGTGGTCGACCTCTCCGAGGACGAGGTGGCCAAGGAGCACGTTCGGTACATGATTGGCGGTCAGCCACCACACGCCGTGACCGAGAGCGTGTTTGCTTTCGAGTTCCCGGAGCACCCGGGCGCCCTCATCCGCTTCCTCGAGGTGCTGGGAACCCGGTGGAATGTGTCGGCCTTCCACTACCGCAGCATCGGCATGGACTATGGCCGCGTGCTCGCCGCGTTCGAGAACGTGGAGGGTGACCCGGAGTTCGCCGAGCACCTGGAGAAGCTGGGTTATCACGCCACGGAGGTCAGTTCCAGCCCGGCTTATCAGTTCTTCCTGAAGGCCTAAAACACCTCAGCCCCCGACGGTCGCCCGCCCGGCCGCGGGGCGTTGTATTTCGCCGGCGAGGGATCAGTCGGCGAAGAACGCGCCCAGGATGCTGCCCAGCTGCCGCAGGTGCTCCACCTCGGAGAGCAGGAAGTCCGGGCCGCCCGGGCGACCCACGATGAGGATCAGCGAGGAACCCTCGATGGGGGTGGCGGCAAGCGAGGAGTCCATGACCGCCCAGGGCTCGGGGATCCAGTCCTCCTGCTCGGGGTTGAGAACCCGCGCCTCGAGTACGGGCGCGGAATCCAGCTCCTGGCCGTTGTCCTCAGGAGCAGCGCTCGAGGCCGCGATGCGATGGGTGCGGGGCGCGGTATCCAACACGATGGCCCAGCCCGCGGACATGGAGCGCGGCAGATCCGCCATCAGCGTCTCCAGGGCCTCAGCGCGGCGGGAGCGCAGCGCCGCGATGGAGGCCAACATCTGCACCTGGCCGCGGCGGTCGATCGAGCCGGAGAACGGGCGGATGGAGTCGACGAACACGCCCTCGACTTCCTGGGCTGCGGTGATCAAGACGTCCGGCAACGTGCCGTGGGGCAGGTCCACGACGATGTCGTCAACGACGACGATCTCGTTGTTCAGGGAGTCGTCTTCGTCGTAGCCGACGATGTCGACGCCTTGGATGTTGCCGTCGACGTTGCCGAGCGCCTGGGCGATCTTGCCAAGGGCGCCGGGCGAATCGGGTACGCGCACGCGCATCAAATAAGACATGCCTAAAGTGTAGCGATCCGTGCGAAAAACTTAAGGAGCTCTTTTCCGGCCGGGGCATGCTAGGTGAACGTGCACGGCCTTGACTAGAGTTATGGGCATGTCTGAAATTTCCCGCGAAAATGTTGCCCACTTGGCCAAGCTGGCACGCCTCGAGATCCCGGAGGAGGAGCTGCAGAGCTACGCCGACCAGATCGACGACATCATCGAGCACGTCGCCGCGATCTCCAAGGTCGATACCGAGGGCGTTGAGCCGCTGAGCCACCCGACTCAGAACGTCGACGGTGCCGTCTCCGTGATGCGCGAGGACGTCGTCATGCCCGTGCTAACCGCCGAGCAGGCCCTGGATCAGGCACCGGCAGTGCAGGATCAGCGCTTCCAGGTTCCGCAGATCCTCGCCGATTAACCTGCCTTAGCTTTGTGCCTGGCTGGCACGCCGGAATAACAACACCAACTCCACGCAGCGCACCCACGCTGCCGATGATTACAGCTCAAAGGATTATTGATGACTGAAGCTCAGCGCCTGACGGTCGGGGAGCGTACGGACTCCGACTTCACGACCTGGACCGCCGCCGAACTGGCAGAGAAGATTCACTCGCGGGACATCAGCTCTGTCGAGGTGACCCAGGCTCACCTGGACCGCATTAGCGACGTTGATGGGGAGATCAACGCTTTCATTCACGTCAGCGCCGACGAGGCACTGGCTGCCGCCCACAACGTCGACGCCGCCATCGCCGCTGGTGATACGCCGACCTCGAGCCTGGCCGGTGTGCCGCTCGCGCTGAAGGATGCCTTCGTCACCACCGACGCGCCCACCACCTCCGGTTCGAAGATGCTCGAGGGGTACATGAGCCCCTACGACGCGACGCTGACCCTGCGTCTGCGCAGCGCTGGCATCCCGATCCTGGGTAAGACCAACATGGACGAGTTCGCGATGGGGTCCTCCACCGAGAACTCCGCTTATGGCGTGACCCGCAACCCGTGGGATCTGGAGCGTACCCCGGGTGGCTCCGGCGGTGGCTCCTCCGCCGCGCTGGCTGCGGGCATGGCGCCGCTGGCCATCGGCACCGACACGGGCGGCTCCATCCGCCAGCCGGCTGCACTGACCAACACCGTGGGTGTGAAGCCGACTTACGGCACCGTCTCCCGCTATGGCCTTATCGCCTGCGCCTCCTCCCTGGACCAGGGTGGCCCGGCGGCCCGTACGGTCGAGGACACCGCCCGCCTGCACCAGGTGATTGCGGGCTTCGACCAGAACGACGCCACGTCCTCCCGCCACGAGATCGCCGACGTGGTCGCAGCCGCCAAGCAGGGTGCGAACGGTGACCTCAAGGGCGTGAAGGTTGGTGTGATCAAGCAGTTCCAGCAGGCAGAAGCCCTGCAGGCGGGCGTGCGCGAGCGCTACGAGGCCAACCTGGAGCAGCTGAAGTCCCAGGGCGCGGAGCTCGTGGAGGTCGACTGCCCGAACTTCGACCACGCGCTGAATGCCTACTACCTGATCCAGTTCTCCGAGATCTCCTCCAACCTCGCCCGCTTTGACGGGATGCGTTACGGCCTGCGCGCCGGTGACGACGGCACCCGCAGCGCCGATGAGGTCATGAGCCTGAGTCGCGCGCAGGGCTTTGGTCCGGAGGTGAAGCGCCGCATCATGTTGGGCACCTACGCGCTCTCCGTTGGTTACTACGACGCCTACTACCTGCAGGCACAGCGCGTGCGTAACCTCGTCGCGCAGGACTACGCCAAGGCCTTCGAGCAGGTGGACGTCATCGCCGCGCCGACGACCCCAACCACCGCGTTCAAGCTCGGCGAACTGGTCGACGATCCGCTGCAGATGTACCTCTTCGATCTGTTCACCCTCCCGCTGAACCTCGCCGGTGTCTGCGGCATGTCCGTTCCGGGCGGACTGAGCAGCGATACCCAGCTGCCAACCGGTCTGCAGCTGATGGGCCCGGCCCATGGTGAGGAGAGCATCTACCGCGTCGGCTCCGCCTTCGAGGCAGGCCGCGAGAACTAAGGCTCCTTGAACTAGGCATACCGAGCGGCCCCGCACCCAGATTCGATTTGGGTGCGGGGCCGCTGGCGTACAGTAGACCCTATGGTTACTACGGGTGATGGCTGGGCAATTGGCGTCGATGGCTCCCGCAGGTGGGGGACCCTGGGGGCAGCCGGGCTGTTCCTGTGCGCCCCGGCCGAGGACTCCGCCGAGCCGGTCGTCCTCATGCAGCACCGTGCCTGGTGGACCAACCGCGGGGATACCTGGGCGTTGCCGGGTGGGGCGATCGACCACGGTGAATCCCCCGAGCAGGGCGCGCTGCGCGAGACTCAGGAGGAGACTGGGATCGACCCCGCGGACGTCACCGTCCTGGACACGCTGGTCACCTCTCGCGTCGAGCTGAACCACGTGCTGCGCCGCGAAGCCGTCCTCCCGGAGGAGGAACACCTGTTGGATCCTGTGCGCGCCATGATCGAGCGCGACGGCGATGTCCGCCAGGCACTGCAGGAGCAGCCCATTTACCACCCAGAACACGGGGGACGGGCGGTCTTCGGGCTCGGCGCCAAGTTCTGGTGGGAGGTGCTCGATGAGACCGTGACTGAATGGCGGTATAGCACCGTCATTGCGCGCGCTGAGCACCCGCTGGAGTTCGTCCTCACCGAGGAATCCACGGACCTGCGATGGCAGCCGCTCTCGAAACTGGAGGAGCTCAACCTCATGCCCGAATTCCGGGCCACGCTGCCGGAGGTGCGGCAGCGGGTGGCGCAGCTCTGGGGCTAAAACAGCTCTTGGACTAAGACACAGAGCCCGCTCCACAACTATTCCCGGCGGAGGCTGGTAACTGACCCGGCCTTCCCGCCCGGCGTGGCCCGGGGAGGGGAGAGCGGACCGGGGAGGTGATTAGATGGTGCCTGTGACTGAGCACAAGTATCCGACCCTCCCGCTGAACAGCGTGGCGGCCTGGCGGGCGCTGACCGCCCTCTGCATCGGTTTCTTCATGATCCTGCTGGATCAATCGATCGTGGCCGTTGCCACCCCGGATCTGCAGGCACAGCTGGACGCCACCTATAACCAGGTCATCTGGGTGACCTCGGTGTACTTGCTCTTCTTCGCCGTCCCGCTGCTGGTCACCGGGCGGCTGGGGGACCGCTACGGGCCGAAGAACGTCTACATCGTGGGCATGGTGATCTTCACGCTGGCCTCACTGGCGTGCAGCTACTCCGCGACGATCGAGTGGCTGATGATCTCCCGGGCGGTGCAGGGGCTCGGCGCCGCACTGCTGACCCCGCAGACCATGTCGGTGATCAACCGGGTCTTTCCGCGAGAGAAGCGGGGTGCGGCCATGGGGGTGTGGGGTGCCGTGGCAGGCCTATCCACCATGATGGGGCCGATCCTGGGAGGGGTCATCACCTCCACGCTCTCGTGGCACTGGATCTTCTTGGTCAACGTTCCCATCGGCATCCTGTCCATCGGAATGGTCGCAGCCTGGGTGCCGCCCTTCGAGCCCACCGATAAGCCCATCGACGGGATCTCGATGGCCCAGTCCATGCTCGCGGTCAGCTGCCTCATTTTCGCGATTCAGCAGGGCGAGACCGTGGCCTGGGCTTGGTGGATCTGGGCCGTGATGGCTGCGGGTATCGCCATCGGCGTGCTCTTCTTCCGCCGCCAGGCCCGGCTCACGCACGGCGCGGAAGGCAAGGATCCCGTCTTGCCCACCACGCTGTTTTCCCGCCGCAGCTTCTCGATGGGAAACCTCGCGATCTTCACGATGGGCTTTGCCACCGCGAGCATGATGCTGCCGCTGATGATGTACTTGCAGCAGGTCCACGGACTCTCCGCGATGACGGCCGTGGCCTATGTGCTGCCCATGTCCGTCCTGGCGCTGCCGCTGTCGCCCTGGATCGGTTGGCTCATCGACCGGAAGGACGCCCGGCCCATCGCCGTGGCCGGTTTCGTGTTCATGATCGCCGGGATTCTCGGGTTGTTTTTCTGCCTTCGCCCGGGAGGATCGGCCGGGGCGATCATCGTGCCCATGCTGCTGATGGGGGCGGGTAACGCTGCCTTCTGGTCGCCCAACTCCGCGATGACGCTGCGGGATTTGCCGCCCCACCTGGCCGGTGCCGGATCGGGGGCATATAACACGATCCGCCAGGTCGGTGCGGTCACCGGCGTGGCCGTGGTGGGCGCCGTCCTCCAGGTGCGCTTGAGCCACTACGGCGACGGTGCGGGGGAGCAGCTTGCTTATGCCTTCGGCCAGTCCTTCCTCCCGATCGCCGCTGCGCTGCTGGTCGGGCTAGTAGCCACGGCCGTCTCGGGAAGTGCTAAGCCAGGACCTGCCCCGCGCAACTAGTGTTGCTGGCGTAAGGCTGCAACGGAAGCACACGTGCCGGTGGCACAGCTCGGGAGGAGAGCTTAAGGATATGCGTATCGCGATTTTGACCAGTGGTGGGGATTGCCCCGGCTTGAATGCAGTGATTCGTGGTGTCGTGCGCACCGCGGGTGCCGCCGGTGTCGAGGTTATTGGCTTCGAGGATGGTTACCAGGGGCTGGTGGAAAACCGCGTGGTCCCGCTCTACGACGACGCCTATATCGACCGCATCATTCGTTACGGCGGCACGATTCTCGGCACTGGTCGGCTGCACCCGGATAAGTTCAAGGCGCAGATCGACACAATCAAGGCCAACCTTGCGGAGCACGAGGTCGACGCGTTGATCCCGATCGGCGGCGACGGCACCCTGCGGGGTGCACAGTTCTTGCACGACAACGGCATCCCGGTCGTCGGCATTCCGCAGACCATCGACAACGACGTCGACGGCATGGATTACACCTTCGGCTTCGACTCCGCCGTCGCCGTGGCCACCGAGGCCATCGACCGCCTGCACACCACGGCGGAGTCCCACAAGCGTGTCATGATCGTTGAGGTCATGGGGCGCCACACCGGTTGGATCGCGCTGCATGCGGGCATGGCCGGTGGTGCCCACGACGTGCTGCTGCCGGAGTTCCCCTTCGACATCGACGAGGTCTGCGCCCGCATGGAGAAGCGCTTCGAGCAGGGCGAGCGCTACGGGATCATCTGCGTGGCAGAAGGCGCGGAACCGAAGGGCGGCAGCCTGGACGGCCAGGGCGACGGGGAAGAGGAGCTCGACGAGTTCGGGCACGTCAAGCTCCAGGGCATGGGCTACCAGGTGGCTCGAGCTGTGGAGAAGCGCCTGGGAGTGGAGGTACGTTCCTCGGTGCTGGGGCACATGCAGCGCGGCGGGACCCCGACTGCCTTCGACCGGGTGCTGGCCACCCGCTGCGGGGTCAACGCGACCAAGGCAGTGCTGGAAGGAAAGACCGGAAAAGTGGCCGCCCTGCACGGCGAGAAAATCGACCTCATCGACTTCGAGCAGGCCGTCGGGCGGGTGAAGTCCGTGCCGGACTACCGCTACCAAAACCTCCAGGGCCTGCTGGGCTAAAAGCACCCGAGCCGATTACAGATGCCCGGTGGCAAAGGTACTAAGATGGGCGCCATGACTGCGCAGTTGTATGACTATTCCGACGATGTGATGGATTTCGACGAAGTGCTGGAGCGCTTCGAACCCGTGATGGGAATGGAGGTCCACGTCGAGCTGTCCACGAACACCAAGATGTTCTCCACCTCGACCGCTGCCTTCGGCGGGGATCCGAATACCCACGTGGACCCGTGCAGCCTGGGTCTGCCGGGCGCATTGCCGGTCGTCAACAAGCAGGGCGTGGAGTGGGCCATCAAGATCGGGCTTGCGCTGAACTGCAAGATCGCGCCGTACTCCCGCTTCGCGCGCAAGAATTACTTCTACCCGGACCAGCCGAAGAACTACCAGATCAGCCAGTACGACGAGCCGATCGCCTACGACGGCTACCTGGACGTCGTCCTCGATGACGGCACCGAGTGGCGCGTCGAGATCGAACGCGCCCACATGGAGGAGGACACCGGCAAGCTGACCCACCTCGGTGGCGCTTCCGGTCGCATCCACGGCGCGACTGCCTCCCTGGTGGACTGCAACCGCGCCGGTGTGCCGCTGATCGAGATCGTCACCAAGCCGATCGAGGGAGCCGGCGAGCGCGCCCCGGAGATCGCGCGCGCCTACGTCACCGCGCTGCGTGACCTGGTTAAGGCCCTCGGCGTGTCCAATGCCCGCATGGACCAGGGCTCCATGCGCGTGGACTCGAACCTCTCCCTGCGCGAGAAGGGCAGCACCGAGTTCGGCACCCGCACCGAGACCAAGAACATCAACTCCCTGCGCTCCGTGGAGCAGGCCGTGCGCTTCGAGATGCAGCGCCACGCCGCCTGCCTCGTCAACGGGGTGGAGATCCAGCAGGAGACCCGCCACTACCAGGAGGACGGCACCACCTCGAAGGGGCGCCCGAAGGAGTCCATGGCGGACTACCGTTACTTCAACGACCCGGACCTGCCGCCGGTGCTCGCGCCGGAGGAGTGGGTCGAGGAGATCCGCGCGACCCTGCCGGAGATGCCGTGGATCCGCCGCGCCCGCATTCAGAAGGAGTGGGGCCTGCCGGACGCGGAGATGCGCGACCTCGTCAACGCTGGTGCGCTCGACCTGATCGTGGAGACCACCGAGGCTGGCGCGGATCCGGCGGATGCCCGCAGCTGGTGGGTGGCCTACCTGGCGCAGAAGGCTAACGAGCAGGGTGTGGAGCTCGAGCAGCTCGACATCACCCCAGCGCAGGTCGCCCGCATCATCGAGCTGGTTAAGGAAGGCAAGCTGACCACCAAGCTCGCCCGCCAGGCCGTGGACGGCGTGCTGGCAGGGGAGGGTGACGTCGACCAGGTGGTCAAGGATCGTGGCCTGGAGGTCGTCCGCGACGACGGAGCGATTGAGGCCGCCGTCGACGAGGCCCTGGCTGCAAACCCGGACATCGTGGAGAAGTACCGCGCGGGCAATAAGAAGGTCACCGGCGCGATCGTCGGTGCGGTGATGAAGGCGACCAAGGGCAAGGCTGACCCGGCTCAGGTCAACAAGCTGATCGCCGAGAAGCTGAACTAGCACCGCACGCGGCCACTGCTCGCGTGCGTGACGCGCGGTGATTCGCGTAGAAGCCTCCGGGCCCCGGGAAAACGGGCTCGGAGGTTTCTTATTTTCTCTCGCTTTAAGCGGGCACGGGAATGTAGCGTGTTGGTTATGGAAACTAAGTATCGAGGTCTGAATGTTCCCCTGACTCCGCTGCGGTTCCTGGAGCGCAGCGCCAATATCTTCCCAGAAGCCACGGCCTGCATCGACGGAGTGCGGCGCATCAACTTCAGGCAGTTCCGAGAGGATGCGGAAGCCTTCGCGCGTGCGTTGCGGGCCCACGGGTTGGGGCTGCACGACCGGGTAGGGGTGCTTGCCCCGAATAGCTACGAGGCGCTGCTGGCGCAGTTTGCCGTGCCTCTCGCTGGGGGAGTGACCGTGCCTATCAACACCCGGCTCGCGGCGGCCGAGGTGGCCTATATTCAAGGTCATGCGGGGTTTAATATCCTCATCGGTGCAGCTGACCTGCTAGCCGGCGTGGTTGAGGAACTGCCAGAAGAACTGCGGTTGTTGGAGATTCCAGAGTTGGACGGCACCCAGCCCGGGAAGTTCCCCTCTTTCGCGGATTTCATCGCGCCCCACCGGGAGGGCGAGGATCTGAGTTACCGAGTGGCCGACGACAATCAGCCCATTGCGATCAACTACACCTCGGGCACGACCGGAAAGCCGAAGGGTGCCGTGTATACGCACCGCGGAGCCTACCTCAACGCTATCGGCGAGGTTAACGCGCAAAAATTCGCCAGCGACAGCGTCTATCTGTGGACGCTGCCCATGTTTCACTGCTCTGGCTGGTGTACCGGCTGGGCGACGATGGCAGTTTCGGCAACCCAGGTAGCGCTCCGGGCGGTGCGAGGGCCAGAGATGTGGCGCTTGATCGCAGAAGAGGGGATCACTCACATGTGTGGCGCTCCCGCGGTGCTCACCACGCTGGTCGATGATGAGAACAAGCGGCGCGTGAAGAACCTCAGGATCGTGACCGCGGGAGCCCCGCCGAGCCCCACCATCATCACTCGGTGTGAGAATCTCGGCATCGAAGTCACACACGTTTATGGGCTGACGGAATCCTATGGGCCGTTTACCGTCTGCGAGCCGCAGCGCGAGTGGTCGGATATGACTGTCCGGCGTCGCGCGGTGCTCAAGGCCCGGCAGGGCGTTGCAATGATCACCAACGAAGAGGTGCTGGTCATCGAGCAAACCGCTGAAGATGATGATTCGATTGTCGAGGTGCCTAGTGACGGTACGACGATGGGCGAAATCGTCATGACTGGCAATGGGGTGATGGCGGGATACTTCGAGGATGAGGAAGCCACCCGCATCGCCTTCCGAGGTGGGTACTTCCACACCGGCGATCTCGGTGTCAAGCATCCCGATGGCTATATCCAGCTGCTGGATCGGGCCAAGGATGTGGTGGTTAGTGGCGGTGAGAACATTTCCACCATCGAGGTGGAGCAGGGCATCGTCAGTTACCCGGACGTCTCCGATTGTGCGGTCATTGGAGTGCCGGACGAGAAATGGGGCGAGAGGCCGCGTGCGTACGTGGTGCTGCGGTCGGAGGCTCGAGGGGATGATCCGGAGGCGATTTCTGAGGCGATCATCGCCCACTGCCGGGTGAATATGGCGGGCTATAAGGTTCCCAAGGATATCGTCATTCTCGACGAGCTGCCCCGGACCTCTACCGGCAAGGTGCGCAAGAGGGAACTGCGTGACGAGGCGTGGCAAGGGCAGGAGGCCAAAATCCACTAACTGCTGCTCGGGGTCCTAAGGTGAGCGTAGGGTCGGCGACCTGTGCAAATATTGAAAATGGCTACCAGTTACGGTAGGTTCGCGGTGTGCAGAAACGTCGTCTTAGCTCGCCGGCGGTAGCAATCGCCATCGCGGCGATCCTGGCGGCAATTCTCTTTATCGCAGCGCTCGCCATCGGGCCGGTCACCATCGCGGTGCCGGATGTGCTGGCCAGCGTCTGGGCGCAGATCACTGGGCGTGGAGAGATCGCCCGGCAGGATCCGGCGCTGGGGAGCGCTTACAACGTTGTGGCGACCATCCGCCTGCCCCGCGCAATCATCGCCGCTCTCGTGGGCGCGGCCCTGGCCGTGGCCGGAACCGTGATGCAGGCGGTCTTCCGCAACCCGCTGGCAGACCCGGGCATCATCGGTGTGTCCGCCGGGGCGGCGACGGCCGCGGTGCTGGCCATCGTCACCGGATTCAGCGCGGTGGCCGCCTGGGCACTGCCGGCCTCGGCTTTCCTCGGGGCGCTGGGGGCCGTGGCCATCGTGCAGCTGGCCGCGGCGATGCGCGGGGGAGGGCCGGCTACCCTCGTGCTCGTCGGTATTGCGCTCAGCGCGTTTTTGGGTGCGGTCACCGCGGCGGCGATCGCCAACGCACCCTCGGACTCGGATATTCGCGGCGTGGCGTTCTGGCTCAACGGCGATCTTGTCGCCCGCACCTGGGAGCACGTCGCCATCGCGAGCCTGCCCATTGTGCTCGGCATTGTGCTTCTGTTGTTCTTTAGCCGGGACCTCAACATCCTGCTGATGGGCGACCAGGCTGCCCGCACCACGGGAGTGAATGTGCGCCGGGTTCGCGTTGTCACACTCACGGTTGCTGCATTGATCACCGCGTCGGCGGTGGCGGTCTCCGGTGTGATCGGCTTCGTGGGGCTCGTGGTGCCGCACCTCATCCGCCTGATCATCGGCCCGAATCACAAGTCCTTGCTGCCCACCGCTGCGCTGGCCGGTGCGGCCTTTCTACTGGCAGCAGACACGATCGCCCGCATGCTCTTCGCCCCAGTCACGCTGCAGACCGGAACGGTCGTGGCCTTCATCGGTTCGCCGATCTTCTTCTGGCTGCTGCTGCGTGGCCGTCGTCCGGCGGGGTGGTCGGCATGATCGACGCCCGCATCACCGTCCCCGGCATCCTCGCCGACGTCGCCTTCTCGGCCGAACAGGGCCAGGTCACCGGGATCATCGGCCCCAACGGGGCCGGCAAGTCGACGCTGCTGCGCGGGGTCTGGCTGGATGCTGGAACCTCCGACCGTCAGCGCGCCCAGCAGATGGCGGTCGTCCCCCAGGACACGACGATGAGCTTCGACTTCTCCGTTGCCGAGGTCGTCCAGTTCGGACGCCACCCCCACGTGTCCCGGTTCCAACAGTTCACGGATTCCGACCGCCAGATCGTGGAAGACTCGCTGGCGAGGGTGGGGATCGAGCACCTGAGGGAGAAATCGGTAACCAGATTTCTGGTGGCGAGCGCCAGCTCGTTCATGTCGCACGCGCGATCGCGCAGGACACCCCGGTTCTGCTGTGCGACGAGCCCACCAGTGCGCTCGACCTTAAACACCAGGTGCGGGTGCTCAACCTCCTGAGGGAACAGGCACAGGACGAAAAGACCGTGGTGGTCGTCCTACACGATCTGACTCTGGCGGCGCGGTACTGCGACCGGCTCGTCCTCATGGCGGAGCGGAACGTGGCTGCCACGGGGCCGCCTGAGTCGGTGCTTTCCCCGGAGCTGGTATCCGATGTCTACGGCGTCCTGGTGGACATTAGGCCGGACCCGGTGACGGAGAGCCTGCGAGTCACCCCGCTGTGACACCCCGGTGTGACACCGCGTGGCGGCGGGTTGGCCGCTGCTTCCGGATGCGCCGTAAAACCCGAATCCCACGGTGGCGGAGCGCTGAAACGCTACGCCCCGAGACCCAAGACAAAAGACTTTAAGGATGAGAATGACTACTGCCCGTAAGCACTGGCGCCACGCGCTCGTCGCGCTGACCCTCCCGCTGTTCACTTTCGCCGCGGCCTGCTCCTCGGCCGAGGACAACGGCGCTGCGCAAGCTACGCAGAGTGCGGAGGAAAGCCGCAGCGCGGAGTCCACCGAGTCCGGAGAGGCGGTAACCAAGCCGCAGCGCATCGCCTCCTTGTCTTCCGATGCGACCAGCGTGCTCGCGGAGCTCGTCGATCACGAGCGCATCGTGGCATCCCCGGCGACCCCTGGCAGCAAGCCGGTCGGCGAGACCGCGCTTCCCGATGGGGTGCACGCGGACCCGGAACAGGTGCTGGCGCTCAACCCGGATCTGGTCGTGCTTACCGAGCGGCACGGCTCCGAGGGCTCCGCCGCGGAGCTGCTCGCCAACAGTGGGGTGAAGGTTCACACCTTCAAGGACTCCGACTGGAGCTCCATCGACAGCCTCATGAAGAGCATGACCACCCTCGGCGAGCTGACCGGCGAGCAGGACAAGGCCCAGGAGCTGAGCGCGAAGATCGGCGAGCGACGCGATGAGATCGTGGGGTCGCTGGACAAGGAAGCCAAGCCCCGCGTCCTGCTGCTCATGGCTCGCGGCGGCAAGGAGATGATCATGGCGCCGTCCACGATGGCCAGCGGCCTGGTGAAGGAGGCCGGTGGCGAGCTGATCTCCGAGGCTGAGGGCATGCGGGGTGCGGCACCGGCAGACCCGGAGCGCATCGCCGCGCTTGCTCCGGACGTCATCCTCGTCGAAGACTTCCGCGGGCAGGGCAAGGAGGCCTTCGCGGATCTTCTGGACCAGCCGGCGATCGCCGAGCTGGGCGCCCGGGTGGAGCTGATTTCCCCGGCAACCACCGGTGCCTCCGCGGGTTCGAAGATCACCGAGGGGCTGGAGGACGTCGCCGAGAAGATCGGCACCAAGCGTTAGTGCCGAAGCGTAACTAACGAACCGCCGGGTTAGGTGAAGGCCCCGGCCTCGTCGCCGTCTAGCAGGTCCTCCCCTTGGGGAGCGCCCGGGGCGGTGCCCTCGCCGAACGGGCTGCCCGGGAGCTCCTCGCGGCCGTGCTCGGTGTAGAAGATCTCCGGGTTTGGGCCGACCGGGACCACTCCGGTGGGGTTGATGTCCGTGTGTACCAGGAAGTAGTGGTCCTTGATCTGCTGGAAGTTCGTGCTGTCGCCGAAGCCCGGTGTCTGGAAGAGATCCCGCAGGTAGCCCCACAGGTTCGGCATCTCCGAGATCTTGTTGCGATTGCACTTGAAGTGGTTGTGATACACCATGTCGAAGCGAATCAGGGTGGGGTAGAGGTACACATCCGCCAACGTGATGTGATCGCCGACCAGGTAGCGGCGGCTGCTCAGTCGTTCCTCCAGCCAGTCGAGGGTGCTGAAGAGCTCGTTGAAAGCCTTCTCGTAGGCCTCCTGCGAACCGGTGAACCCTGCGCGGTAGACGCCGTTGTTGACGGTGCGGAAGACGCGCTCGTTGATCTCGTCGATCTCCGCGCGCAATGCCTCCGGGTAGAGGTCCGGGGCGCCGGGGCGCTGATAATCGGTCCACTGGGTGGCGAGGTCCTCGACGATGCTGAAGAAGTCGTTGCTGACCACGGATTTCGACGCGACGTCCACCATCGCCGGCACGGTGATCCCGCGAGGGTAGTCCCGGTAGCGGTTGAAGTAAGCGTCGCGGAGCTTGCCGATCTTCAGCACGGGGTCGACGGAGTCCTCGTTGAGGTCGAAAGTCCAGGACTTCCAGTCGTGGGTGGGGCCGGTCAGTCCCAGGGAGATCACGTCCTCCAGCCCCATCAAGCGCCGGGTGATCACCGCGCGGTGTGCCCACGGGCAGGCGCGTGCTGCGATCAGTCGGTAGGTATTGGGCTTCACCGGCCAGGCCTGCCCTTTGCCGGAGGCGGTGGTGCTGGTGTCGAAGTTTTCGACGTCCTTGACGATGCGGTCGTCGATGTAGTTCATGTCGCGGTCGAATTCGCCGCCCGATTCAACGTAAGCCATATCCCTCACTGTCTTCTATATTTGTGCGCTCTGTTGGAGACCTGAGCCGCTAGGCCCTCCTCCATTATTGATGATATGTCAACAAACGTCAGTCACTTGGGGCGGCTGCCCTGAACTGCGAGTTTCACAACTTCATACCAGGGAAGTTGCTCGATTGAGCAGGTGCAGTGTTCTCCGACACTCCGCGTCTGTTCGGTCTGTTCCTGGGGAAACTCGTTTAGGCTGGGGACATGACTGACGCATCGAATAATGGCAAGAAGCCCCAGAAGGGGGCGCTTGGAGGTTCGCCCTTCGGGCACAGCGACCGCGCATCGGAACCGTACGCCGATATCGATGTGCCAGATTACGAGGGCGCAACCCCGGAGCCGGCCACCAAGGACGCCCCGAAGGCGCCGGGCGCCCCGAAGGCTCCGGCTGCTCCAGCAGCGAAGGCTACGAAGAGTGGCGCTGCCCCCGCAGATAAGAAGCCGGCTGCGAAGGTTACCCCCACCGCGAAGGCTGCGGCCAAGCCCAAGGCGAAGTCGAGTGACGACAAGTCCCCAGCCTCCGCTCAGGCGAAGTCTGCCAAGGGCGATGCCCCGAAGACAGCAGCCAAGACGGCTAGTCCGCAGCCTGCCGAGGCTAAGAAGGCCGACACCGCAGCGGCTGACGCTAAGGCCACGGCCAAGGGCAAGGACGCAGCGGAGCGGACTGACACTGCAGGAGTGGCAGAGCGGGGGACCGCTGAGCAGAGCCGTCCGCGTGATATTTATGCCCTCGCGGGCCGCGCCCGGCCCCAGCGCATCGAGGCACCTGCGCCGGAGCCAGCTCCCGAGGCTGAGTCCATGCCGGCAGCCGATGTGCCGGATGCGGCTGGTAAGCAGCCGGACGCCGCCGAGGACCAGCGCACTGAGGTGCTCGACCTCTCTGGCGCTGGTGCGGGCACGGGCTCGCAGGGCACGGGTTCGCAGGGCACACTGGCGCAGCAGCAGACTCAGCCACAGACCGGCACGAACACCGCAGCGCTCGGCGCTGGGGTGGCCGGGGCAGGGGCCGCGGGAGCCGCCGGCGGGTACGCCGCGGGCGGCGGCGCTCCGAAGAACGATGCCGACACCGGCGCGCAGGGCTACCCCGCGCAGCCGGGCGACGCTCACCCCCAGGGGACCTTCGACGTGGACGCGCAGTGGGATCCGAACGCGCAGCCGGTGGGTCCTGAGGGCGAGGTTGCCTACGGACCTGACGGCCAGCCACTTGCCCCCGTCGCCGAGCCAGTGGAGACCCGCCGCGGTACCCAGTCCCTCGGCCTGGCCATCCTGCGCATCGTCGCGGGCGCGGTGCTGCTGATCTCCGGCCTGCAGACCCTCTTTGGCTTTGCCGGGGATCCGGGCATCAGCGCCCTCGAAAGCCGACTTAGTTTCTTCAGCGGATCTGGGGTGCTCGCCGTCGCTATCCCCGCCGCCGAGGTCATCGCCGGTGGGCTGCTGATCCTGGGTCTGCTCACGCCGTTCGCCGCCGCCCTCGCCTTCGTGGTCTCGGCCTTCATGGCGACCTTCCACCTTTCCGGTCACCAGGGATCGCTGTGGCCCTACGGGCTGAACCCGGTGATCCACCAGTGGGCGCTCTACGCGCTGATCAGCCTCAGCCTGATCTTCACGGGCCCTGGCGGGGCATCCCTGGATCGCTCCCGTAGCTGGGCGACCCGACCGCTAGCCTCCTCCTGGATCTTTGCGGTCCTGGGGATCGCCGGGTTCGCCGCGCTCTGGCTGCTCACGGGCGGTCGCAACCCCTTTTAAATTTCGCGGTACGGCGCGCTCAAGCGCCAGTGAAAGCAGAACCCGAGCCCACCAGGGCTCGGGTTTTCTTATGCCTTTGGGCAGTCCTTAGGCGTTCAGGCTCAAACCAATCCGGCTCGTTCGGCCAGAACCTGGGCCGTCACCGAGCGGGAATCCGGCTGCATACCCTGCTGAGCGACTGCCGCCGGCGTCCCGGTGGCTAGGATCTGGCCACCCTCGTCTCCGGCTCCCGGGCCGACGTCGATGACGTGGTCTGCCTGCGCGACCACCCGGAGGTCGTGCTCGACGACGACCACCGTCGCGCCGTCGTCGACCAGACGACGCAGCTGGGCGAGCAGCAGGTCCACGTCCGCCGGATGCAGTCCTGTCGTTGGCTCGTCCAAGAGGTAGAGGCTGTGCTTGTGGCCCGATCCGCGTTGCATCTCCGAGGCCAGCTTGATGCGCTGCGCCTCGCCGCCAGAGAGCTCCGGGGAGCCCTGCCCCAGTCGCAAGTAGCCCAGGCCGAGGGCGTGCAGAAATTCGACGGAGCGAAGAATCCTCGGCTCCTCGGCAAAGACCTCCAGTGCCTCGTCCACGGTCAGCGCCAAGATGTCGGCGATGCTGCGACCGTTCCACTCAATCTCAAGGATTTCCGGCTTATAGCGCTTGCCGTGGCAGGCCGGGCAGGTGGTGTACGTGCCAGGCAGGAAGACCAGCTCGACCTCGATGCTGCCCGCGCCATCGCACTCCGGGCAGCGCCCCTTTGTCGTGTTATAGGAGAAGTCGGAGACCGACATGCCTCGCTGCTTCGCCTCTGGGGTAGCAGCAAAGAGCCTGCGGACGTGATCGAAAAGGCCCGTATAGGTCGCGACAGTGGAACGCACCGTGCGCCCGATAGGCTTCTGGGTGATGTGCACCAACCGGCGGATCTTATCGACCCCCGTGGCGCTCTCCACGCGGAAATCCCCGTTGGCGCCCGAACCGGCCGTGAGCTCGGCATCCGGGTCTTCGTCCGAGACCTCGTCGGCGCCGATCACCTGCTTGGCCGAGCGGGACACCACATCGGCCAGCACCCCGATGACCAGGGTGGATTTGCCGGACCCAGAAACGCCCGTGACCGCGGTCAGCGCCCCCAGCGGGAAGTCCACGTCGGCCCCGTCGAAGGCACGTGCGTGCACGCCACGAAGTCCGATCGCTTCACCGGTGCCGGCCGGAGTGTCCGTCAGCTCGGGGAAGTCCTCGTTCAGCGCGGTGGCTGTGGGGGAGCCCAGCTGCTCGGCGGTGGCTCGGAACTGGTCAGTAGGGCCGGAGAACACCAGCTGCCCGCCGCGCTCGCCAGCGCGGGGGCCGATGTCCACGATCCAATCGCAACCGGCTACCAGGGACATATCGTGCTCCACCAGAAGCACCGAATTACCAGCAGTGATGAAGCGTTGCAGCAGCTCGGACACCGCCTTGCGCTCCACGACGTGCAGACCCGCTGAGGGCTCGTCCAGCACGTAGGTCGTACCGAACAGGCTCGAGTTCAGCTGGGAGGCCAGCCGCAGGCGTTGGTGCTCGCCCGCGGACAAGCTTCGTGCCGGGCGGGAGAGGCTTAAGTGCCCCAGCCCCAGCTTGATCGCAGCGCGCACCGTGGGCAGCACCTGATCCAGCAGCAGCTCCTCGGCCTCGTCGTGCTCGGTCCACTGCTGCTTGGCGATGCCTGCCAAATACTGGAGGCGTTCCTCCAACACAGCAAGAACATCCTTCAACGCCAGATCATTAAACTCGTCGATGGCATAACCGGCGTAGGTGACCTGCAAGGTATCCGGCTGGAAGCCACGGCCCTGGCACGTCGGGCAGGTCGATGAATGCATGAAGGAAAGCACCCGGCGGCGGTTCTTATCCGACTCCGTCTCCGCCAGGGTGTCGGTGAGGTAGGTGGCAACCGAGCGCCACTTGCCCTTATACGATCCGTTCACGGCGTTTTCATCCCGCACAGGGTGGACGGTCACCACCGGCTGCTCATCGGTGAACAGGATCCAGTCGCGGTCTGTTTGCGGAATATCCCGCCATGGGATGTCCAGCGGATAGCCGAGGGTTCCCAGGATGTCCCGGAAGTTCTTGCCCAACCACGCTCCCGGCCACGCGGCGATCGCGCCGTCCCAGATGGACAGGCTGGGATCCGGCACCATCGACTCTTCTGTCGGCCGGTGCACGGTGCCGGTTCCCTGGCACTCGGGGCACATGCCGGCAGTGGTGTTGGGGGAGAAGGCATCCGAATCGAGCCTGCCGTACTCCAGCCGCTCGCGCATGCCGTCCGGGTAGCTGCCCGAGCGGGAGAAGAGCAGCCGAATACTATTCGACATATTCGAGATCGTGCCCACCGAGGAGCGCGCCCCACCCAGGGTGGTGGACTGCTGCAGCGCCACCGTCGGCGGCAGGCCCGTGACCGATCCCACTCGAGGGTTGACCGCGCCGCCGATGAGACGGCGGGCGAAGGGGGAGACGGACTCCAGATAGCGGCGCTGTGCCTCCCCGTGGATGGTGCCGAAGGCCAGGCTGGACTTGCCCGACCCCGACACGCCAGTGACCGCCACGAGGGTGTCCCGCGGCAGGTCGACGTCGATGTGCTTCAGGTTATGCAGGTGCGCATCGCGTACCCGGATCATCGGATCGTGACCCGCGCGCTCCGGAGTGTGCGGAGCCGGGGACCCGGACGTGGCGTGAGCCATGGCAGCTACTTCACCTCGCGGACTGCGCCCTTATCGGCTGAGGTTGCCATCGCTGCGTAGGCGCGCAGGGCCTTGGTGACTCGGCGCTTGCGGGTGGTGGGCTGCCACGGGGTGTCGGAGGCGTCCATCTGCTCGCGACGGCGCGCGATCTCTTCCTCAGAGATCTGCAGCTCCAGCGTGCGGTCATGGACGTCGATGAGGATCGGGTCGCCGTCCTCAACCAGGCCGATCAGCCCGCCGTGGGCAGCCTCGGGGGAGATGTGGCCGACCGAGATGCCGGAGGAACCGCCGGAGAAGCGCCCATCCGTGATCAGTGCGCATTCGCGCCCCAGGCCGGAGCCCTTCAGGAAGGCGGTCGGGTGCAGCATCTCCTGCATGCCCGGGCCGCCAGCCGGGCCCTCGTAACGGACGACGATGCAGTCACCTGGCTTTACCTTCTTGTCCAGGATCACGCGCACCGCGTCCTCCTGGGATTCGACGACGAGGGCCTTGCCCTCGAAGCGCCACAGTTCCTCGTCGATGCCAGCAGCCTTGATGATCGCACCGTCCTCGGCGAGGTTGCCGCGCAGCACGACCAGGCCGCCGTCGGCGGTGTAGGCGTGCTCAACGTCGCGGATGCAGCCACCAGCGGCATCAGTGTCCAGCGAAGACCAGCGGTTCTCGGTGGAGAAAGCCTCGGTGGTGCGCACCCCGCCCGGAGCGGCGTGGAAGAGGTCGATGGCGGCATCGCTCGGGTTCTCCGCGCGGATGTCCCAGGCCTCCAACCACTCGGAGAGGCTGTTCGCATGCACGGTGTGGACATCCTCATTGAGCTTTCCGCCGCGCCACAGCTCACCCAGGATCGCGGGGATGCCGCCGGCACGGTGGACGTCCTCCATGTGGAAGTCAGAGTTCGGGGAGACCTTGGACAGGCACGGCACCTCGCGGGAGAGATCATCGATGTCCTGCAGGGTGAAGTCCACCTCGCCCTCCTGGGCGGCGGCGAGGATGTGCAGCACGGTGTTCGTGGAGCCACCCATCGCCATGTCCAGTGCCATCGCATTCTGGAAGGCGTGCTTGGTCGCGATATTGCGCGGCAGGACGGACTCGTCGCCCTCGCCGTAGTAGCGGCGGCACAGGTCGACGATGGTGTGGCCGGCCTGGGTGAACAGACGGCGGCGGTACTCGTGGGTCGCCAGGGTGGAGCCGTTACCCGGCAGGGACAGGCCCAGCGCCTCGGTGAGGCAGTTCATGGAGTTGGCGGTGAACATACCGGAGCAGGAACCGCAGGTCGGGCACGCTGCGGACTCGACGTCCAGCAGGCCTTGGGCGTCGACCCTGTCGGATGCGGAGGCGGAGATCGCGGTGATCAGGTCCGTCGGGGCCTGGACCACGCCGTCGACGGCGACGGCCTTGCCGGCCTCCATCGGGCCACCCGAGACGAAGACGACCGGGATGTTCAACCGCATCGCGGCGTTCAGCATGCCCGGGGTGATCTTGTCGCAGTTCGAGATGCACACCAGCGCATCCGCGGCGTGCCCGTTAACCATGTACTCCACGCTGTCGGAGATGATCTCGCGAGAGGGCAGGGAGTAGAGCATTCCGGCGTGGCCCATCGCGATGCCATCGTCGACCGCGATGGTGTTGAATTCGCGTGCCACACCGCCGGCCTCCTCGATGGCCTCAGCGACGATGTCGCCGACGTCCTTGAGGTGGACGTGGCCCGGAACGAACTGGGTATAGGAGTTCGCGATGGCGATGATCGGCTTGTGGAAGTCATCATCCGTCATGCCCGTCGCGCGCCACAGCGCACGTGCGCCTGCGGCGTTGCGGCCCTGTGTGGTGACGTCGGAACGCAGTGGGATCGAGGCTCCGAAAGAAGTGGTGTTGTCCTGAGATGTCATGATCGACGTGCTCTCTTCAATATCTCTATGGGTGAAAGTGGCTTTCCGGCCCCGTACGGTCCCCGACAGCGGGGGAGGCGAAGCCGGCGTTGTGTTCTTTAGTTATCGCGAGCGCGCTCGGAGTTGCGGCCGGTACCCGGATCATCCGCGTTCTCTGGGGAAGCGACGGAATCCGCCTGAGACTCTGGGGCGGCCGTGGGGTGCTCGGCCTCGTGCTCCGCGCGACGCTGCTTCTCGTACTCAGCGTAATCCTCGGAGTCCATCAGGACCGCCGAACCGTCGCGGTGGACGACCTGGACCTTATTGTGAATGTCCAGGCGCGCCGGGGTGAGAGGGTCCGGGATGCGGCCTGCAGTGGCCTCTGCGAGGGCGGGGAGGCTGTTGAAGCTGATGCCAGGCAGCCAGAATTGAGAGTCATCTATTGCGGCTGCGTAGGCCTTACCCGCCTTGTTGAAACGGATGCCCTGGAAGTCCTGCCAAGCCACGGTCTTGGATGGTCGGATCAGTGGCTTGGCCGTAATACCCTGCTCATCCACGCGGGTCCCCGCCTTGATCACCCACACGATGAAAAGCAGCGGGAGCAGGGGAATCCAGAAGAACGCTGCGACGTTGTATCCGGTGAAAATGAGGCTAATCAGGAACATGACGAACCCGACGAGGATGTTTTCCCGGCTCGGGTGGAACGTCTGGGGGCGCACCGCCGGTCGACCGTGGTTGTGGTCGGGACGGGGCCGGTTCGTGGTGTTGTTGTCCTGGGCGCTCATGTGAGCCATTTAACCAGGTGCGCGGGGTGGGGCTTAAATCCCTTTTTCTTCGCCGTGAGGCCGGAGGGGGATCGTGCTAGAAGCCTCCGGTGTTCCCACCGGAGTCTCCCGTGGCAGTCCCGGAATCAGCGCCAGTGGTCGCCGGAGCCGCGGCACCGCGATTCCCGTCAGGTTGCTGATTCTGATTCTGGTTCTGCTGCTGCGACTGCGGCGCCCGATTCTGCGGTTCGCGCTGTGAGTTGTTGGCGTTCGGTTCCTGCGTGGATTGGGGCTCGGGGGTCTCCGCCTGGCCAGTTTGCTGCGGTTGCTGCCCCTCTTGCTCCGAGGAATCCTGGGTTGCGGGCTGTGATGGCTCCGGGGCCGGAGACTCGGTCTGTTCGCTGGTCTTCGCCGGCCGGTCGCTCCAATAAGCGGGGTTGAGCACGCCGGCGCGACCGTCGTCCGGGTTTGAGGACGCTGCGGCAAGCAGCCCCAGGATTGCGAGCGCGATGAACAGGAGCGTCGTGGAGACCCGTGTTCGGCCACCGAAGGTCAGCCAGCGCTGGAAACGCGAGCTGTAGTCATAGCGCTTGAATACCCCGGAATCGAGGTCTTCTTCATCGTCGTCCTCGGTGCCGACGATGAGCGCGCCATCGGAGGCGGACCCAGGGCCATCGTCCTTGGATCGGACGATCGCGACCTCCTCCGCCGGGTCCAGTGGGGTGCCGGAATCATCGTCATCGGACAGACGAGACGTATCCGTGCTGTGGACACCGTCATGTGGCGAACTCTGCGGAGAAGCGCTTGCTTCCTGCCGGGTGGCGAACACGGTCGTGGGGGCGGAGTCGTCCGCTGCCGTGGTCGGGGCTGCTCCCGGCACCGTGCTGTGTGGGATGGAAGTCCCGGAGGCTTCCTTTGCTCCGAACGGCGAGGCGGGAACGGTTTCCATGCGCTCCCAGAAGGTGTTCAGAATGGCCGAGCGAATGGCGCGTTCCACGGCCCACTGTTTGGCGGGGATGACGTCGACGGTGACGCGGAAGGTCACGGCCCACGGCTGACCGGCTGCCTGGGGTTGGACGACGGCGATGGCGGGCATGACGTCGACGTCGCCGGTGACGTTGGGCTTGACGTCGGGGGCGGACACGGCGCGTTTGGTTGCCTTTTCGACCTGTGAGACCAGGTGGTCGTTGTTCTCACCGGGGCGCAGCGGGATATCGATCTCGACGAAGGCGCGGGACCAGTCCTGGGAGAAGTTGGTGATCGCGCCGACCTTGCCGTTGGGGACGGTGACCATCTCACCGCTAGCGGTACGCAGTTTCGTGGCGCGGAGGGTGAGCGCGACGACGGTGCCCTCCACCGCATTATTTGTGCCTTCGAAGCTCACGTAATCGCCGACGCCGAACTGGCGCTCGGTGATGATGAAGACACCGGAGAGGAAGTCCCCGATGATGTTCTGCGCGCCGAAACCGATCGCAGCGGAAACGACGGTGGCGGGAACGGCTGCCGAGGCCGCCGGTACGCCGAGCAGGGTCAGGGCCCGGATAGCGATGATGAAGTAGACCACCGCTTCGACGAGGTACACCAGCGCGCCAGCGAGGGCGAGCTTGGATTTCGTGGACTCCTCATCGGCATCCAGCCGCTGGGCGACGACGCGGACGCATAGTCTGCCGATTCGCGGGATCAGAACCGCCAGAACCGCGAGTGCGGCTAGCGGCAGGCCGGGGTGGATCAGCCACTCCCATGCCTTGATCGCGTAATGCGTGAGGAAATAGGTCGATGCGTGCATAGCGAACAACCCTAGCGAGGCAGCCTGTGACCTTGCCGGGTCTCTGCTGATAATTCAGGCAGCATGCTGGCTATGAAACGAGGGCGGGGTTGCTGCGCAACAGGGATGGTTTTCCGGCGTGGCTAACGACGAGCATGCAGTCACTCTATGGGAATAAACATTTCAGCCATTGGGAACATGCAGGTCGCGAAGTTTGCCATCCCGGGTCTATATTGTTAGTATCATCACAATGCTCAGCCGGCCGGTCGCCGAGATTCGGGGAAATGCGGCAGGCTGCAGTGTTCTTGTTTTGTCCCCGATGAAGTAGAAGCGAGTAACAATCTCGCGTGCCGAGCAAGGAGCGATTGAAACCGTGAACAACACTTCACGCTCACAGCCCACGCCCGCCACGGTCGCTGCGGCCAGCCGTGGCATCGCGCAGGTCAGTAAGCCCGAGCGCATTAACGGCGCAGAGGCGATCGTGCGTTCCCTTGAAGAGCTGGGGACCGGCGTGGTCTTCGGCCTCCCAGGTGGCGCCGTCCTCCCGCTGTATGAGGCCCTGTATGGCTCCGAAAAGCTCCGCCACGTTCTCGTGCGCCACGAGCAGGGGGCCGGCCATGCCGCCACGGGGTACGCCCAGGTCACCGGTGAGGTCGGCGTGTGTATCGCTACCTCCGGCCCAGGTGCGACGAACCTGGTCACTCCGATCGCTGATGCCAACATGGATTCCGTGCCACTCGTGGCGATCACCGGTCAGGTTGGCAAGGGTCTGCTGGGTACCGATGCCTTCCAGGAGGCCGATATTCGGGGCGTGACCATGCCGATCACGAAGCACAACTTCATGGTGACCCGCCCGGAGGACATTCCGGCAGCGATGGCGGAGGCCTTCCACTTGGCATCCACCGGGCGCCCGGGTGCGGTGCTGGTTGATGTGCCGAAGGATGTGCAGAATGCCGAGCTGGACTTCGTCTGGCCACCTCAGTTCGACCTGCCGGGCTACCACCCGGTCACTACGCCCCACGGTCGCCAGGTCGAGGAGGCCGTGCGCCTGATCAGTAAGGCCAAGCGCCCAGTGCTCTACATCGGCGGCGGCGTCATCAAGTCCGAGGCTCACGAGGGGCTGCGAACCTTCGCCGAGGCCAATGACATCCCGGTGGTCACCACCCTGATGGCACTCGGTGCCTTCCCGGAGTCCCACGAGCTGCACATGGGCATGCCGGGTATGCACGGTTCCGTGCCAGCTGTGGCGGCTCTGCAGCGCTCCGACCTGCTCATCGCTATCGGTACCCGCTTCGACGACCGTGTGACAGGCAAGCTGGAGAGCTTCGCCCCGAATGCCAAGGTCATCCACGCGGACATCGACCCCGCGGAAATCGGCAAGATTCGCGAGGTCCAGGTGCCGATTGTCGGTGACGCGAAGGAGGTCCTCGCGGCGCTGCACAAGGCGATCGATACCCACGGTCTTTCTCGTCCGGATACCACCGAGTGGCGTGAGTACCTGGGGGAGATGAAGGAACACTTCCCGCGCGGCTATGAGCACACCCCGAACGAGAAGATGGCCCCGCAGTTCGTCATCGAGACCCTGTCCAAGGAGGTTGGCCCCGACGCGATTTACTGTGCCGGTGTCGGCCAGCACCAGATGTGGTCTGCGCAGTTCGTCGACTTCGAGCACCCGCGCACCTGGCTGAACTCTGGTGGCCTCGGCACCATGGGCTACGCGGTGCCGGCGGCCATGGGAGCCAAGGCCGGCGCTCCGGATAAGGAGGTCTGGGCCATCGACGGCGATGGTTGCTTCCAGATGACGAACCAGGAGCTCGTGACCTGTGCGGTCGAGGGTTTCCCAATCAAGATCGCGCTGATCAACAACGGCAACCTCGGGATGGTGCGCCAGTGGCAGACCCTGTTCTACGACGGGCACTACTCTCACACCAACCTCAAACCTAAGGAGGCCTACCTCCCGGACTTCCTGCAGCTCGCGGAGTCCATGGGCTGCGCCGCCTTCCGCGTGGAGAAGGAGGAGGACGTCCTCCCGACCATTAAGAAGGCACGCGAAATCAATGACCGCCCGGTCGTGATCGACTTCATCGTCGGGGAGGATGCCCAGGTGTGGCCGATGGTTCCGGCCGGTACCTCCAACGACGAGGTGCAGTATGCGCGTGATCTGCGCCCGCTTTTCGACGACGAGGAATCGGCAGCGGAGACCCCGGCCGAGATCCACGAGACCATGCAGGAATTTCAGGACACCGAAGTCGACAACATCGACGCCCAGGAAGGGGAACAGAACTAATGTCCAACCTTCACACTCTGTCGGTCCTGACTCAGGACGAGGACGGCATCATCTCCCGCATCTCCGGAATGTTCACCCGGCGTGCGTTCAATATCGTCTCCATTAGCTCGGGGCGCACTGAGGTCGACGGCGTCAATCGCATCACGCTCGTCGTCGAGGGCGAGGAGATCGTTGTCGAGCAGATCACGAAGCAGCTGAACAAGCTGGTTCCGGTGCTCAAGGTCTCGCGTCAGGATCCGGAAACCACGGTGCAGCGGGGTCTGCTGCTGGTCAAGGTCGCTGCCGGCAATAGCAACCGCACCCAGGTTGTCGAGGCGGCGAAGCTCTTCCGTGCGCACGTTGTCGACGTCAGCCCGGACTCGCTGATTATCGAGGCCACGGGCACTCCGTCCAAGCTGCAGGCGCTGCTGGGTGTTCTGGAACCCTTCGGTATTCGCGAGCTCATCGAGTCCTCCGTCACCGCGATGTCCCGCGGTCCACGGTCGATGGCGCCGAACCGTTAAATCGGGGGCACCCGCCCGGGTAAAATTTCATAGAATGGTAAATTTCATCTCAAAGAGTGAAATTTCTGTTATACTCTCAACATGCTCATCGATAGCGAGCCGCGGGCAGACGCGGCTGGCGAGAAAGGTTGAAAACTTCATGGCAATTGATGTTTTTTACGACGACGACGCTGACCTGTCGATCATCCAGGGTCGCAAGGTTGCGATCATTGGCTACGGCTCCCAGGGGCACGCTCACGCGCAGAACCTCCGCGAGTCCGGCGTAGAGGTTGCCATCGGCCTGCGCGAGGGCTCCAAGTCCCGCGAGAAGGCCGAAGAGGCCGGCTTCAAGGTCCTGAACAATGCCGAGGCCAGCGAGTGGGCCGACGTCATCATGCTGCTCGCCCCGGATACCTCCCAGGCGCAGATTTACGAAAACGACATCGCCCCGAACCTGAAGGACGGCGACGCCCTGTTCTTCGGTCACGGCCTGAACATTCACTTCGGCATGATCAAGCCGGAAGACAACATCACCATCGGCATGGTCGCGCCGAAGGGCCCGGGCCACCTGGTGCGCCGTCAGTACGTCGACGGCAAGGGTGTTCCGTGCCTGATCGCCGTCGAGCAGGACCCGAAGGGTAACGGCCGCGACCTGGCTCTGTCCTACGCTGCGGCAATCGGCGGCGGCCGCGCGGGCGTCATCCCGACCACCTTCGAGGCGGAAACCGTCACCGACCTCTTCGGCGAGCAGGCCGTCCTGTGTGGTGGCACCGAGGAGCTCATTAAGACCGGCTTCGAGGTTCTGGTTGAGGCGGGCTACGAGCCGGAGATGGCTTACTTCGAGTGCCTGCACGAGCTGAAGCTGATCGTCGACCTCATCTTCGAGGGCGGTATCAAGAACATGAACTACTCCGTCTCCGATACCGCGGAGTTCGGTGGTTACATCTCCGGCCCGCGCGTCATCGACGCCGATACCAAGGAGCGCATGAAGGGCATCCTGTCCGATATTCAGGATGGCACCTTCACCAAGCGTCTCGTCGCCAACGTTGAGGGCGGCAACAAGGAGCTCGAGGAATTGCGCGCTAGCTACAACGATCACGAGATCGAGAAGACTGGCGAGAAGCTGCGCGACCTGATGAGCTGGGTGAAGAACCCGCTGAACGAGACCGCCTAAGGTCTCGTTATCCCGCGGGGTATAGCCCCGCGACCGCGCCTCCCGACTATTTTCAATAAGTTGTCAATAAGGGGGGCGCTCGCTAAGCTTGAGGGCATGAGCGAGCACATTGACGCAGCCCCCGAGCGCCCACAGAACCGTGGTGGTGCCGATCCGCACCGCCACGGTTCTTCGCATTCTCACTCCCATTCCGATGCGCACGGGCATTCTCACTCCCACGCCCCAACCGATGCCCCGCTGCGCGCACTGCTCATCGTGCTCGTGGTGACCGGAACGATCTTCTTCGCCGAGCTCATCGGTGGGCTGGTCACCGGCTCCGTCGCGCTGCTGGCCGACGCGATGCACATGCTCTCCGACGCAGCGGGGATCATCATCGCTGTGATCGCCATCCTCATCGGGCGCCGGGCCTCAAATGCGCAGGCGACTTTTGGCTACCGGCGCGTGGAGGTGCTAGCCGCACTCGTCAACGCGGTCACCGTGCTGGGCATCTCCGTCTGGATCGTGGTGGAGGCCATCCGCCGCCTACGCGAGCCCGTCGAGATCCTCGCCGGCCCCATGATGATCATCGCCGTGATCGGTCTCATTGCCAACGTGGTCTCCGCATGGATCCTGCACAGCCAGCGGGACAACTCCGTGAACGTCCAGGGTGCCTTCCTGCACGTGTTGGCGGACATGTTGGGCTCCGTCGCCGTCCTGATCGCTGGTGGCGTCATTATCGCGACCGGCTGGCAGTACGCGGACGTCATTGCCTCCCTCGTCATCGCGGCACTCGTGCTGCCGCGCGCCTGGCAGCTGATGATGCACACGCTGCGGATCCTGCTGGAGCAGGCCCCACCCGGCTACGATCCTGCCGAGATCGACGCGCTTCTCCGCGAGGTGGACGGTGTGATGGATGTTCACGACCTGCACCTGTGGTCGCTCGACGGGACGAGCGCGCTCGCCTCGGTGCACCTGGTCGTTCCGGAAGACCGCGACCCGGCTGCCGTGCTGTGTGTGGCCCAGGAGGCCCTGCAAGAGCGGGGGATCGCCCACTCGACGATTCAGGTGGAGCGCCCGAATCACGTTGAGCACGAGGGGCCACACAACGTCTGCTAGCCAGCGAGCGCTGGTTGTACGTGGGCGGGTTTACCAGCTGGAGGAGCCGCCGCCACCGGAGAAACCACTGCTGAAGCTGGTATTCGCAATACCACCGCTGCTGCTGGAGCTTTCAGCAGCACGCGTATCCGCGCTGTGCCACGAGGCCAGCAGGTAGTAGGGCACCCAGTTGGAGTACACGTAGCCGGGACGCCAGTCGCGGTCGGTGAGGGAGGGGCGCTCGTCGCGGTGAGCCTCGCGATCCAGGTGCTTCATATCGCGGGAGGCCAGCTCCAGAGCGTGCGCCTGGTCACTGACGATGCGCGCCAGCCGGTCCATGAAATCCGGGGCCTGAAGGTCCCGCATCAACGCCTCGACTTGCGCCTCAACATTCTTTAGCTGGCGGATCGCCTCCCGATTGCGCACCTCGAACAGGGCCTCGGAGAGATCCTGCTTGATGGAGCGCAGCTCTCGCTCGCGCTTGATCTGATCGCCGTTTTCCAGCTCGAACATCAGGTTGATGTTGTCTTCGGCATTGCTCATCGACTCGAGGGTTTCGTGCGCGCTCGCGACCTGCTTGTGCTTGGCGTAGAACTCCTTGTCATCGCTCGTGAGCGTCAGGTTTAGTGCCCCCACTCGGTTGTTGAGGTTCAAGAACTCGTCGCGGATCGTGGTCCACTGCGAGCGCAGCTCGACATTCGCCAGCGGGGAGCTCAGCGAATTGGCGCGGATATCCAGTGCGTCCAGGCGCTGCGAGAGCTCGGAGTAGCGGGTGGAAAGTTCGTAGAACTGCTGCTTCGCAGTGGCCGTCAGCTTCTTCTTTCGGCGCTGCCAGGCAGCCGCCCCCACACCTGCAGCTCCCACGCCCACCGCGCCGATGCCGAGCATGGCGTTGCGGTCTTCGCGAGCCTGCTCCTCGGCCAGGCGCGCGCCCAGCTCCGTATCCGCGGCGACCTTGGCGCCCTCGACGAGGCCGTTGGCGAAATTCCCGCGGCGGAAGCTGTCCTTCATCGCCTCCAGGGAGGCGTCCAAGTGGGGGCCTTCGAAGATATCCAGGTCCTGGCAGACGTCGTTGCCGCAGTAGACACCGTTGGTCCGGGTGCTGGTACCCACTCCCAGGATCAGCGTTCCGTTTTCCCATGCAGCACCCTTGCCGGTGCCGTCGGGCACCAGCTCCGGCATGTTTCGGCCTGCCCAGTCGAGGACGTCGTCGTTGAAGTTATCGCTACTGCCCGGGATGAGGACGTAGACGACCTTCTGGACGGAATCGGGGAAATCGATCCTTGCAGTCTGTTCGATCATTCCCTGGCGTGCGGCGTCGCCCAGCACGCCGGAGCCGTCGGCGACCTGGACGTCCACCGTGGCGTGGGGAACCGCCGGTGCTGCTTGAGCCTGCACGATGCTGTGGGCTACCGGCTGTTCCGCAGCAGCCGTTCCGGTGACAAGCCAGGGCGCTGCTCCGGCGCACGCGATGCCCATGAGGGCCAGGATCGGGGCGGTGGGGTGGCGTCGCGAGTGCATCATGGCACCAATCATGCCACAGGGGTCTAGCCCCTGAGGTGCTGTGAGCGACCACGAAGGAGAAGGTGGAACCCGAGCTTTTCCCATAGCTTCCACACCAGTGGAGCCAGCGTGAAGGAGAAGATAATGGCCCCGGCAGCGTCGCTGGGGAAGTGGACGCCGCGGGCCATCACGGTGGTCACGATGAGAGCGATGGCGACACAACCGACCGCAGCGATGATGCTGAGCCCCCTCCAGCTCACCGGCGAACGGGATCGACTCGGGTCGAGACCGCGATACGTCGCGATGAGGCTGACAGCCACCGTGACGGCGATGAACGTCGTATGCCCGCTGGGAAAGCTCATATCGCTGGGCAGGCTGTGTGGCGGGTGCGCGAGAAAGTCCCAGTCGGGGCGGGGGGCTGCGGACCAGAGTGCGGGCCAAGCATGGAGGCATTCACGGGGAATCATTCTCGCAGAGCGTGAATCGAACGCCACCGGTCCGCTGAGCGACTGCTAACGGGGGTGCTAAAGAATTCTTAAAAGCGCTGGCAGCGGGGGAATCAATAGAACATGCAGGGGGTGGTGAGGGGAAAAGTTGTTCGCAATTACGCAAAAGGTGAAACGAATGCTCACCAAATTTCCTAGGTTAGTTTTTGTCAGCAAGATGCACCGCTGCGGCGGGGCTCGGCTGGCGACCTTTCCGGCAAGCCCGATTCCTGGGTGTCCGCGGGGTTGCGGACCAGGGGTGGGGCTCAGATCAACTCACGTTGGTCGCCGCTGCAAGGGGGTGCAGTGAGGTCGACGTGAGTGGGCGAGAGTGAACAGCCGCGACATGGTTGGGCTGGTTACTGGAGCTCGTGCCTACTGGGTGAGGGGCAGATGATCTGGGCGAATCCAGGATTCGGGCTCGCCGGTGAAGGCACTGCCGGGGGTGGGGTTCCCAATAGATGCAAAACCACCGCCCAGCGGGGGGATTTTAAGGGTGGCCTACGACACACACGCCACCGCCAAGGGATATGATTGTGGGGTCATGCGCCATACACGGTCAGGCGTGGGCCCCCTCGGGTGACGCGGTCGTTTCACCCGCTGGGGAAGTGAAAATTTTTCAGGAGAATTCCCTTGAGCACCACCAACCGCCCGGTTGTACTAATCGCAGATAAGCTCTCTCAGTCCACCGTCGATGCACTCGGCGATTCCGTCGACGTCCGTTGGGTGGATGGCCCGGACCGGCCAGAACTCCTTGAGGCCGTCGTCGATGCCGACGCCCTGCTCGTGCGCTCCGCCACCACGGTGGATAAGGAAGTGCTCGAGGCCGCCAAGAATCTGAAGATCGTCGGTCGCGCCGGCGTCGGGCTCGACAACGTGGACATCGAGACCGCGACCGAGCGCGGCGTCATGGTCGCCAACGCGCCGACCTCGAACATCCACTCCGCCTGCGAGCACGCCATCAGCCTGCTGCTGTCTACCGCCCGCCAGATCCCGGCAGCCGATAAGACCCTCCGCGACGGCGAGTGGAAGCGCTCTTCCTTCAAGGGCGTGGAGATCCTCGGCAAGACCGTCGGCATCGTGGGCTTCGGCCACATCGGTCAGCTGTTCGCTCAGCGCCTCGCCGCTTTCGAGACTGAGATCATCGCCTACGACCCCTACGCCAACCCGGCCCGCGCCGCGCAGCTCGGCGTGGAGCTCGTTGAGCTTGAGGAGCTCATGGGCCGCTCGGACTTCGTGACGATCCACCTGCCGAAGACCCCGGAGACCAGCGGCATGTTCGACGCTGACCTTCTGGCGAAGTCCAAGAAGGGTCAGATCATCATCAACGCTGCCCGCGGCGGCCTCGTCGACGAGCAGGCTCTCGCCGATGCCATCAAGTCCGGCCACATCCGTGGCGCGGGCTTCGACGTCTACGCCTCCGAGCCGTGCACGGATTCCCCGCTGTTCGAGCTCGACGAGGTCGTCGTCACCCCGCACCTGGGTGCATCCACCGTTGAGGCGCAGGACCGCGCAGGCACCGACGTCGCTGCCTCCGTCCTCAAGGCCCTGGCTGGCGACTTCGTCCCGGATGCCGTCAACGTCTCCGGTGGCAAGGTCTCCGAGGAGGTCGCCCTGTGGCTGAACCTGGCCACGAAGCTGGGCGCGGTTGCCGCCAAGCTGCTGGACGGCGCCCCGGCCTCGGTGGTCGTCACCGCCCGCGGCGAGCTCTCCAGCGAGTCCATCGACGCACTTGGCCTGGCTGCCCTGCGCGGCACCTTCTCCGGCGTGCTGGACGAGCAGGTCACCTTCGTTAATGCCCCGTCCATCGCTGAGCAGCGCGGCGTGGCTCTCGAGGTGAACTCCCAGGACGAGTCCGTCACCCACCGCAGCGTGCTGGAGGTCAAGGTCGTCGCCGCTGACGGCTCCTCGGCCACCGTCGTTGGTGCGCTGACCGGCCTGGAGCGCGTCGACAAGATCGTCCGCATCAACGACCGCGGCCTGGACCTGCGTGCCGAGGGCACCAACCTCTTCCTGGTCTACGCAGACCAGACCGGTGCGCTGGGCCGCATCGGCACCCTGCTGGGCAAGCAGGGCGTGAACATCGCTGCCGCAGCTCTGTCCCCGAATACCGAGGACGGCACCGCAACCCTCGTGCTGCGCATCGACCGTGCGCTGACCGAGGATGAGCTGGAGGCTGTTAACGCGGAGCTCTCCGCCGAGAACGCCTTCCAGGTTGCCTTCTAAGAGGCACTCCTCACATCGCCTCCCGTCAACCGGCGGGCAGCGAACGGAGCCAAGGCTCTCTTCAGCAACCGCCCCCGGCGCAGGATTAATGTTCTGCGCCGGGGGCGGTTTGCCATGTGTTGGGCGGGGCCTACAGGCTTAATCGGCTGGGCGCCGGACACGACGCTGCAGGCGAATGAACCAGGAAAGCCGAGGCTAAACCCAGTTTCGGACCTTCGCGAAAGCCTTGGGCCAACGCTGGGAGGTGTTCTTCACCGCCCAGAGGTAGCCGAAAAGCCCGATAGCTCCGCTGATCAGCACCTGCACCCCGATGCCAATGGCGCTAAGTCGGGATGCATCTGCCCAGGAATCGGCGTCGTGGAGGTCGATGACCAGCAGCGCTGTTCCGGGAATGAGCGGCAGGAACAGCCCCAACAGGCCGACGATGGAAAGAATGAACGCGTTGCTGGACGTTCCGGAGCGGTTCTTCATCGGGCTCGTGCCCGGTGCGGCGCTGGGGAAGGGGAAGCGCAATGCGAAAGCGGGACTGAGCCCCAGAGACTGCACCAGGGAACACACGGCGAGCAGGCTGATACCCGCCCAGAGGGGGCGGAAGTTTTCGATGGCCCCAAGCCCGATCACGATGAGGAGGAAAATGGGGCCGATGGCCGTCAGCGAGGCCAACAGGCGGCCAGCGATGAGGTCCTTCGGGCGCACCCCTGAGACCATGTTCACCCAGTTGGAGGGTCCATCCAGGCCGAAGTCATTGCCGTTGATCATCAGCACGCCCTGCGCGACGATGAAGGGCGCGTACCACTGCACCCCAGTGCCCTGGAGCGCGCCAAGGGCGAGAAACATGGCGCCGATCAAAATAAACACCACGGCCTGATAGGAATAACGCACATCGCGGCGCCAATACCGCAGCGTGCGGGAATAGACTGCGTCGCGCGGACCCGCAGTGGCCCACCGCAGCATGACCCCACCGGTGTGCTTCGTGGCCTGATCAGAACTACTGCGGATCGGGTGGGTCAGCTCGAAACGCAGGGCGGTGCGCCAGAGCCACAGGCAACCCAGAATCGTCGCGGCGGCAATGAAGCCCTGGGCGATCGCCGCGCCGGCGTTGCCCTCGATGGCGGAGGCTGCCGCGCCAGCCGCTGCGCCAAACGGCGTCCAGCTAAAGACCATGCCCAACTCCAGCAGCTTATCCAGGCTTTGTACACCATTGGTGGTGAAATTCAGCCCCATGATGGCGATGAGAAAAAGGAAGGAAAATGCGTAACCCAGGCGCTCCGACCACACGCGGTTCGCCATTGCCGAGCTCAGCGATCCTAAGGCCTCGCCCAGGAGTACGGCGACGATGCCCTGCGCGAGGCAGGCAATGACCCAGAGCGCGGAGAGCAGACCCGCGCCGGATGCAGCACTCGCCTGGATTCCGGCCACGCCGAAGCCAGCCATGATCAGCGAGCAGATGAGGGATAGTAGGGCGCGGGATTGCAGGAACGCCGCGCAGGTCAGCCCGGGAAATAGTTGGCGCTCAGTGACCGGCAGTGTGGCAAACTTCTGCGGGGTCAAGTGGTTTTCCGGGCTGGGCCACACGAACACAATGAGGAGGTAGGCGAGGGCGCCGGCAGCCATGGTCAGCGGTAGCAGACGCACCTCATGTTCTTGCGTGAGCATCGCGTAGCTGAACGCGCCGAGCCCGATGGCACCGGCGATCCCAAAAACAGCCATGAAGATGGCGTTGAAAATGAGGACCCAATCTTTTTTGAAGCTCCGGCGCCACATTGTCAGGTGGAGCCGGATCAGGTGCCTGGTCAGTGACTTTGTGGCACGCGCGGGGGCGGGTTGTTGGCGTGGGGAGAGGCTCACTGGGCGTCTCCCTGAGTGCCGAGCCAGCTGAAGGAACCCTGCGATAGGCTTCGGCCACCCACGAGGGAGACGAAAACCTCGTTGAGGGGTTGGCCCTGGCGGACCTCGTCGATTGTGCCGTCCCGCAGCACCCGACCGTCGGCGATGATCGCCACATGATCACACAGGCCCTCGACCAACTCCATGACGTGCGAACTCATGACGACGGTGCCGCCGGCCGCGACATAGCGGCGCAGGATGTCCCGAATGACCTGCCCGGAGACCGGGTCGACGGCCTCGAAGGGCTCGTCCAAGATCAGTACTTCCGGGCCGTGGAGCATGGCGCCGGCGAGCAGGATCTTCTTGGTCATGCCCGCGGAGAAGTCCACGATGTACTTACCCTCTGCGCCGGTGAGGTCCATCGCCTCCAGGAGCTCCTCGGTGCGCTGCTCGATGACCTGCGGGTCCATTCCGCGCAGGTGGCCCAAGTAGTCGAGGTATTCCCGGGCGGTGAGCCGGTCGAAGATGGGCAGCCCATCCGCCAACAGCCCGAAGCGCTGCTTCGCTGCCATGACCTGCTCGGCAGAGGCGTGATCCCACATCGGGATGCCGCAGATCCAGGCGTTGCCGCTGGTGGGCTCCAGCAGCCCGGTCGCGATGGTCAGTGCGGTGGTCTTTCCGGCACCGTTGGGTCCGACGACGCCGTACATGCTGCCCCGCGGGATGCGAAGGTTGAGGTTATCGACGGCGCGGGTGTCGCCGAAGCTCTTGCTCAGTCCGCTCATCGTCAGGGCGGTGGAGGCCACCTCGCTCGCGTCGGAGCGATCGGTGGAGCTGCCGGGGTAGGGGCGGATGTTGTGGGCTTCACTCATGTTTTCAAGCTAACAAAGTGGCCCCGC
Source organism: Corynebacterium sp. UMB4614 (assembly GCF_030217065.1). Classification (NCBI taxonomy): domain Bacteria; kingdom Bacillati; phylum Actinomycetota; class Actinomycetes; order Mycobacteriales; family Corynebacteriaceae; genus Corynebacterium; species Corynebacterium sp. UMB4614. The sequence goes on along the minus strand of NZ_JASONC010000006.1, from coordinate 10,702 downwards.
GTGCCCTGGGATGAGAGCGAATTTCCGCCACGGCCATAGAGATTCTTTTAGCTCTAAGCTGTGAGGTGATACACTCGCAATGTTCAAATAGTGAGATGAAGGGGTTCATTCTATGAAACTCGCGGTTATTGATGGTGACGGCATTGGCGTTGAGGTCACCGCGGAGGCCTTGAAGGTTCTCAAGGCGGTACGCGATGACGTCGAGACCACGGAATACGACCTCGGCGCCCGGCGCTACCTACGCAATGGCGAGACACTGACCGACGCCGACCTGGAGAGCCTCAAGCAGCACGACGCGATCCTGCTGGGCGCGATTGGCGACCCGCGCACCGTCCCGGCCGGCGTGCTGGAGCGCGGCCTGCTGCTGCCGCTGCGCTTCAAGCTCGACCACGCGGTGAACCTGCGCCCCTCCAAGCTCTACCCGGGGGCGAGCTCGCCGCTGAAGAACCCCGGCGACATCGACTTCGTGGTCGTCCGTGAGGGCACCGAAGGCCTCTACTGCGGCAACGGCGGTACCCTGCGCGAAGGCACCGACCACGAGGTCGCGAGCGAGGTTAGCCAGAACACCTGGTTCGGCGTCGAGCGCGTCGTCCGCGACGCCTTCCGACGCGCCCAGGAGCGCCGTAAGAAGCTGACCTGGGTCCACAAGACCAATGTCCTCGTCAATGCCGGTGGCCTGTGGCAGCGCGCCATCGAGACCATTGGTGAGGAATTCCCGGACGTCGAGGTGGACTACAACCACATCGACGCCGCGACCATCTACATGGTCACCGACCCATCCCGCTACGACGTCATCGTCACCGATAACCTCTTCGGCGACATCCTGACCGACCTGGCGGGTGCGGTCACCGGCGGCATCGGCCTGGCCGCCTCGGGCAATATCGACCCGACCCACAAGAACCCCTCCATGTTCGAGCCGGTGCACGGCTCGGCCCCGGACATCGCCGGGCAGGGGATCGCCGACCCGTGCGCCGCGATCCTCTCCGTGGCCCTGATGCTGCGCCACCTCGGCGATGAGGCCAACGCTGAGAAGATCGAGAAGGCCGTGCTGGACGAGGCTGCTGGCCGGGATGGTTCCCCGATCCGCACCGCCGAGGTCGGCGACCGCATCGCCGCAGCGGTCCAGGCTTAGCCCCACACTCACTCCAGCTCGCCCGCCCGGGTTTTCCGCATGTGAAGACCCGGGCTCCGTCATGTTTGGGCGCGTCGGTGAGAAACACTTCGGTGGTTTGGCGCCCAAACCTAGGTCCGAATGGGTAGGTTGAGGCCATGAATGCGCCAGTCAGCGTCGAAGTCGAGGAGATCCGTAGCTTCCTCGCCGCCCACGAGCCCTTCTCCCGGCTTCCCGAACCCGCACTGAACGCCCTCGCCGCGGGAACCCAGATCGGCTACGCCCGCAAAGGCGAGGTCCTCATCCGCCACGGGGAGGTCAACGACGAGCTCGGCGTGATCCGCTCCGGGGCCGTGGACGTCATCGATGAGGACGGCATCCTCCTGGACCGCCGGGATATCGGCCAGACCTTTGGCTACTCCACCCTCGTTGCCGAGCCCGAATCCCACTATCAGATGGAGGCTGTGGAGGATAGCCTCATCATCTACATCTCGCGGGAGACCTTCGCCCCGCTCGCAGAAGAGTTCGCCGACTTCCTGCGCTACTTCTCCAGCCTCTCCGAGCGCATCCGGCTCGCAGCGGAACAGACCCGCAGCAACACCAGCTCTGAGGTGCTGCGCACCCCGCTGGGGGCGTTTGCCATCACCGATCCCGCCGCCACGACCTCACAGACCACGCTGCGGGACGCCGCGATCAGCATGGGAGAGCACAACGTCAGCTCGCTGCTGGTCATCGACGACCGCGAGCTGCGCGGCATCATCACCGACCGCGACATGCGACGCTCCGTCGCCGCGGAGATCAGCGGGGACTCGCCGGTCGCCGAGGCCATGACCGCCAACCCCATTTCCCTGGGGTCGGATGCGCTCGTCTTCGAGGCCATGCTGCTCATGGCGGAGCGCGGGATCCACCACATCCCGGTCGTCGACGACGGCAGGGTTGCGGGCATCATCGCCGCGGCCGACATCATGCGCCTCATGCAGTCAGACCCGCTTTATCTTTCCGGCCAGCTCGCGCGCCAGAGCACGCCGGAGGAGCTGGCCGAGACCTATCGCTCCGCCAAATCCGTGGCCATCCGCTTCTTGGAGCGCGGGGCCAGTTCTGAGGAGGCCCAGCGGCTGCTCACCGTGGCCACCGACGCGCTGACCAGGCGGCTTCTCACGCTCGCTGAGGAGGAACTGGGCCCAGCCCCTGTGCCCTTCGCCTTCGCCGTACTGGGCTCCCAGGGGCGCCGTGAGATGGGGACAGCCAGCGACCAGGACAACGCCCTGGTCATCTCCGATGAATACCAGCCCGAGGCGCACGGCGAGTACTTCCGGCGCCTTGGCGAGATGGTCTGCCAGGGTCTGGCCACCGCCGGGCAGCCGCTGTGCCCCGGCGACATGATGGCTTCCAACCCGCAGTGGCGGATGACGGTCAGCCAATGGCGGGCGACCTTCCACCACTGGATCACCGCCCCCGAACCCGACGCCCTGTTGCACGCGCAGACCTTCTTCGACATGCGAGCCGTCGGCGGCGGGGAGGAGATGGTCGATGAGATCCACGACTACGCAACTGCTGCGGCCAACCAGGCACCCCGGCTGCACGCGCACCTCGCCGCTCTCGCGGTACGCCGGGAACCCCCGCTCGGGGTTTTCCGCGGCCTGATCCTGGGGCGGCGCGGCGAGCACGCGCACACCCTTGACATCAAGAAGGGCGGGCTGGCCGCCGTCGTGCAGATCGCGCGCCTGCACGCGATTCTGAGCGGCAGTCACGAGCTCTCCACCCGGTCCCGGCTGGCCGCGGCGGCGGGGGAGTCGCTCAGCCGATCGGCCGCGGCAGACCTCACCGATGCTTTCGATTTCCTGTCTTCCATCAGCCTTCACCACCAGGCGAAGCAGGACGCGGCAGGGGAGGCGCCGGACTACCGGGTCGACCCGGGGGAGCTCAAGAAGATGGAGCGGGAGCATCTGCGGGATGCCTTCCAGATCATCAAGAAGGCCCAGTCGGGGCTCTCGGTGCGTTTCCCCGTGCGCAGCGTGTAGTGCAGCAACGAGCGAGAGGATTATTAAAGGAGCAGCGATGGCGAAGTGGTGGCAAGCTCCCTGGCTGGGGACCTCCTGGCGGACCCGCAAGGCGACGGGCGCCCTGGCGGAGTACTACGACGTCCCCCGCGCCAAGGTGGACCAGCCCATCGGAGAGGCCCCACTGCTGGCCGTGGACGTCGAAACCACCGGCCTGGACCCGAAGAAGGACCTCGTCCTCTCCATCGGTTGGGTGCCCATGACCGGCGGGCGCATCACCCCGGCCGAGGCGGACTACGCGGTGATCCACCACGAGCCGGAGGCTCTGGAGCGCGTACCCGCCGGCATGGAATCGGCGAAGATCCATGGCATCACCCACACGGACATCGAGGCAGGGGAGCCGCTGCGCGACGTGTTGAGCAGGTTGCTGTTGGCGCTCCGGGGCCGGGCGATGGTCGTGCATTTTTCGCCCATCGAGACCCAGTTCCTAGGGCAAGCGTGCAGGCAACACTTCGGTTCGGGTCTTTCCGTCCCGGTCATCGACACCTTCGCCATCGAACGCCGGTACTTCGAGCGCATGGCGACCTACCCGCGCGGTGAGGATCTGCGGCTACCACGGGTGCGGGAACGCTACGGGCTACCGCACTACGGTTCCCACAACGCGCTCAGCGACGCGCTGGCCTGCGGGGAGCTGCTGCTCGCGATGCTGAAACACGAAAGAAATAATCTTTCGATAACAAGTACCCTAAGCGACATCATCGAGCGCACAGCCAGGTAGGGTTGGTACCTATGCGTATCGCCCGAATTGCTCACCCAGAAGGAATGACATTCGCGGTGCTTGAGGGTGGCCAGCCGGACGGCACCGGCGCCACCTGCCGCGAAATCGCTAATCACCCATTCGGCGAGCCGGAGTTCACCGGCAAGTCGTGGCCGATCGAGGAGGTTCGGCTGCTCGCGCCGATCCTTCCCAGCAAGATCGTTGCCGTGGGCCGCAACTATGCCGACCATGTCAAGGAGGTCTTCAGGCAGGGCGCGGAGCACCTCCCACCGACCATCTTCCTGAAGCCCCCGACAGCCGTCGTCGGCCCCGAAGCCCCGATCCGCATCCCGGAGTGGGCCACCCGTGTCGAGTTCGAGGGCGAGCTCGCCATCGTGATCGGACGACCGTGCAAGGACGTCAACCGTAACAACTGGAAGGACGTCGTCCTGGGCTTCACCATCGTCAACGACGTCAGCTCCCGCGACCTGCAGTTCGCTGACGGTCAGTGGTCCCGCGCGAAGGGCCTGGACAGCTTCTGCCCGCTGGGCCCATGGATCGAGACGAACGTCGACGGCATCGACATCGACAGCCTGCCCATCAAGGCACACCTGACCCACGACGGGAAGACCGAGACCAAGCAGGACTCGAACTCTAACCAGATGATCAAGGATATCCCGGAGATCGTCGAGTGGGTGTCCTCCGCGTTCACCCTGCTGCCGGGCGATGTGATCTGCACCGGTTCCCCGGCCGGAACCGCGGAGATGGTGCCGGGAGACCGCATTGCGGTGGAAATCCCAGGCCTGGGAACGCTGGCGAACCCGGTTCAGGCGTACTAGAAGATACGGAGTCGGCGGCCTCGGGGGAGGCTCGCCGCGCCGTGGGGGCGGGGGTTAGACGTTTCGCATGCCGGCGGGGACGTTGAGCGCGCGCAGCGCGGTTTGCAGCTTGGCGGTGGTTTCCTCCGCCTCCTCGTGGGGATCGGAGTCGGCGACGATCCCGCCGCCGGCCCACACGCGCGCAGAATCCCCCTCCACGCAGGCACAACGGATGGCGACCATCCACTCGCCGTCGCCGCTGGCATCACACCAGCCGACCGCGCCGGCATAGAACTCGCGGGGTTCCTCCACGGACTCGATGATCCCCACCGCCTCGTCGGTGGGGGTGCCACCGATCGCCGGGGTTGGGTGCAGCATCAGGGCCAGATCAAGGGCGGAGTATTCCGCGTCAGCCAGGGTGCCGACGATCGGGGTTCCCAGGTGAATCATCTCGGTGGTCTCGTGAATGAGGGGCTCGGCGGGGATATCGAGCTCCGAACACAGCGGCTCCAAGATCCTGCGGTAGTGCTCCACCACAAGAGCGTGCTCGACGAGGTTCTTCTCGCTGGAGCGCAGCTCTTCGGCGGTCGCGTCGTCGCGCGCTGCACTGCCCGTGCGCGGCGCTGAACCCGCGAGCGGGAAAGCTCGAACCGTCCTGCCCTTCCGGGAGACCAACATCTCGGGGGAGGAGCCCACGAACATCGACCCCTGGTCCTCCTTGCGCCCGGTCGCGGACAGGTCCACAGCGTAGCCGTCACGGTTGGCGGAAAGATCGATGAAGCGGGCGGCGACGAGCAGCGGGTCGATGGTGTCAGCGAAGTACACGTCCGCAACGCGGGCCAGAACCACCTTTTCCAGGCTGGTCCGGCGGATGGTCTGAATCGCCGCGGCGACCCGGGCCTGGTGTTCTTCCTTCGTGGTCGCGACGGTGACCTCGACCGCCTCGAGGGACTCGGCGGCCTCTCGTCCGCGGAAATATGCGGGCGGCTCGAGCGGGCCGTCGAAGGTGACGACCTTCTCCGGCTCCATGAGCGCGGCGCGGAAGCCAGTGTTGAAAGGAATCGCGCCGACCAGCAGCTCAGCGGTGCCCTCGCGCAGGGCCGTGCTGGCCTCGAAAGGGTCCGGGAACGTGGCCTTACGCCCTTGAGTCCGAATGCTGTGATGTGGTCGTGACAGCAAAAAGTCCGGAGCGGTCACCGGCCTTTTGTCTGAATCCATACCCGCCAGTCTACCGACCGCCCCCGCGGGCTCCTCGATGGCCACCTCAAGCACCAATTTTCGGGGTAGCTAGGTTTCCTAGGGAGCATAGAGTACATTTGCCGCATGAACTTTCTTCCCCATTTGTCTCAGCGCGCCGGTGAGCCCGCTGAGCAGCCGGCACAGTCCCGCCGCATTCTCCGCCGCGGCCTGACCGGAGCACTCGCCGCAGCAGCAGCCCTCTCCCTCTCCTTCGTTCCGCAGGGATTCCCCGAAGCCCAGGCTCAGTCCTCCATGGGCAGCCTCAGCTCCTCCGCAGGCGACCTGGAGGACCTCGCCGGCATCATCAACGGCATCGTCGGCGGCTTGGAAAACGGTGGCGGGGGCGGGGCGGGTACCGCCCCGAACAATAACGCCAACCTGAGCGAGCGGACCTTCAGCGTCAACGGCAAGACCCGCAAGGCGATCGTCAAGATGCCGAAGTCCGGCCTGCGGAGCAACCTGCCGGTCGTGTTCATGTTCGGCGGTTGGCAGCACGACGCGAACAAGGCCCGCAGCTACGCCGGCCTGGAGAACACCGCAGCCGGTGACTCCGCGATCATCGTGTACCCGGAGCCCGTGCGCAGCACCTTCAAGGGTGAGACCTACCCGGCCTGGGGCGGGGCCCCGTACGCCACCAACACCAGCCGCAGTGCCGACGTGGCCTTCGTCCGCCAGATCGTCAACATCCTGGTCCGCGAGGGCAAGGCAGACCGCAACCGCGTCTACGCCACCGGGCTATCCAACGGCGGCGCCATGGCCCTCGGCCTCGGCTGTGCGGCACCCGACCTGGTCAAGGGCGTCGTGGGCGTGTCTGGCGCGTACTACACTCGGACGGTGAGCAACTGTGTGAATGCCTCGGTGCCGACCATGATCATCCACGGCACGGGCGACGACATCGTGAACTACAACGGCGGTTCCCGTCACGGTGAAACCTACCTCTCCATCAACCAGGTGCACCGTCAGTTCGCTGCCCGGAACAAGTGTGACCTCTCCAAGGCGCCGAGTGCCTCCACGAACGGCAACATCACGACCTACCGCTACAGCGGCTGCGCCGCGACGACCGTGCTGAAGAAGGTCGCAGGTGGCGAGCACACCTGGTACCCGAGCCGTCCAGATGCTGCGCAGGAGTCCTGGAACTTCTTCAAGTAATTCATGTGCTACGCGCGGGAAAATAACCCGCGCCCGCCCCGGGGTGTGCGATGCACAGCCCGGGGGTTTGCGCTCTCAGGGCGGATCCTGTGGTTCGGCCCCGGCGCTCGATCTTGCGACGGGGCAGCGCGGGTAGGATAAGAGCCCATGAGTGAAGTTCGCGTACGTTTTTGTCCATCGCCCACCGGCACCCCGCACGTCGGCATGGTGCGCACCGCGCTGTTTAACTGGGCTTATGCTCGCCACACCGGTGGCAAGCTGATCTTCCGCATCGAGGATACGGATGCTCAGCGCGATACCGAGGAGTCCTACCAGGCCATCATCGACTCCCTGAAGTGGCTCGGCCTCGACTGGGACGAGGGGATCGAGACCGGCGGCCCGCACGAGCCCTACCGCCAGTCCCAGCGCATGGATATCTATGCCGAGGTCCTGGAGAAGCTGAAGGCCGCCGGCGAGGTCTACCCGGCGTACTCCACCCCGGAAGAGGTCGAGGAGCGCCACAAGGCCGCTGGCCGCGACCCGAAGCTGGGCTACGACAACTACGACCGCGACCTCACCGAGGAGCAGATCGCCGCGTTTGAGGCGGAGGGCCGCAAGCCGGTCTGGCGCCTGAAGATGGACCACGACCGCCGCTACACCTGGACCGACCTGGTCCGCGGGGAGATGGACGTCGACGGTAAGACGATGCCGGACTTCGTCGTCGCCCGCTCCAATGGGCAGCCGCTGTACACCCTCGTCAACCCGCTGGACGACGCGCTGATGGGCATCACCCACGTGCTGCGCGGCGAGGACCTGCTGCCGTCGACCCCGCGCCAGATCGCGCTCTACGAGGCGCTGATCCGCATCGGCGTGGCCAAGGAAGTGCCGACCTTCGCGCACCTGCCGTTCGTCACGGGGGAGGGCAACCGCAAGCTGAGTAAGCGCGACCCGGAGTCGAACCTCTTCAACCACCGCGACGCCGGCGTGATCCCGGAGGGCATGCTCAACTACCTCTCGCTGCTCGGCTGGTCGCTGTCCGCCGACGAGGACATCTTCACGATGTCCCAGCTGATCGAGAACTTCGACATCGCCGACGTGAAGCCGAATCCAGCACGCTTCGATCACAAGAAGATGGAGGCCATCAACGCCGACCACATCCGCATGCTGGATCTGGCGGACTTCACGCAGCGGCTGCGCACCTACCTGGAGGAGTTCAAGGACTGGCCGGCGGACTACCCGGCGGAAAAGTTCGCCTTCGCCGCCGAGCTGGTGCAGACCCGCATCAAGGTGCTGGGTGATGCCGACGGCCTGCTGCGTTTCCTGTTGACCAAGGATGAGGACCTTGAGCTGGAGCCGAAGGCGGCGCGCAAGAACCTCAAGGAGGCCGCGAAGGAGCCGCTGGCTGCGGCGATCGAGGAGCTCGAAGCTATCGCGGAGGAGGACTTCCGCACCGAGGCGATCGAGAATGCCCTGTCCACCCGACTGATCGAGCAGATGGAGCTCAAGCCGCGCGTGGCCTACGGTGCGCTGCGCGTCTCGATCTGTGGTCAGGCCGTGTCCCCGCCGCTGTTTGAGTCCATGGAGCTGCTGGGCAAGGACTCCACGCTGGCCCGCCTGCGCGCCGGGCTGGAGCAGACCCCATTCCAAGCTGAACAGCCTGCGAACTAGGCGTTAAAAATAGGCGACGACCTGCCAATTTGTGTGTGATGATGGCTTCTGGCTATAGTAGTCATCGTTGCACAGCGCAGGGCTCCTCAAGAAGGAGATGCTCGCAGTGTTAACGATTGGCCTATGGTGTAATTGGCAACACTACGGTTTCTGGTACCGTCATTCTAGGTTCGAGTCCTGGTAGGCCAGCAGCGAAGATTAACTTTAAGTTTCTTTCGCGTCCTAATGCCCCGTTCGTCTAGCGGCCTAGGACGCCGCCCTCTCACGGCGGTAACACGGGTTCAAATCCCGTACGGGGTACAAATCAACAGCCTCACCGGTTTTCCGGTGAGGCTGTTTTGTTTTCTGCAGAGCCCCAAGCCTGATGGTCTTGTAGAGGGGCTAAGCCTCAGATGCAAGGAAGGTCCCTAGGGACCCTGAGGAGGGCGATCAGAAGCGCGTCTCAGGTGGTGCGATGGGAAGAGTAATAGCCGCTCCGCTAGTCGTCTTCGGCGTTCCGTACGCGGTTTTGGAAGCGTTCGGCTTCAGCCTGGAGCGTTTCGGCGAGCTGCTTCTCACCATCCGCGGCACCCGAGGCTCGGGGCGGGGCGAGGATGAGCTCGGTGGAGTCGTAGCCGGCCGCGAGCTCCCGGGCGCGCGCGAGCTCGGCGTCCAGCTGCAGGCCTAGCAGCAGCACGTTATTGGCCATGAAGAGGCAGAAGAAGCCGCCGATGATGCCGCCAAGAGCCCCGTACATTCCGATGTGCAGAAAGTTGTTGAGGTAAGTCCGGAAGCCCACGCCGATCAGCGTGAGCACAATCAGCGCGCTCACAGAGCCCGCCGTGAACAGACGGAAACGCCCCTGCTTGACGTTCGGTGCGACGTGGTAGAGCAGCGCGATGAGCATCTGGGAGAGCCCAAAGATCACCGGCCACCGCAGCCATGCCCACAGGGGCAGGAAATAGTCGAGCATGAAGGTGCGTAGGCCAGCCAGCCCCAAGGGATCGGCGATATGGGTGAAGAAGGGGGAGAGGAGTTCCTCGCGGAGGAAGAACCCCGCCGCGATGAGAACAAGCCCCGCCACCAGGGCGATGGTCAAGCCCCACATCACGAGCCAGGTCCGTAGGATCGACCGGCCCTCCTCGCGGCCGTAGAGCGCGTTCGCGCTGCGGGAGAAGGCACGAACGTAGGCCGAGGAGGAGAAGAGCGCGAAGAGGACGGCGATGATCAGGGTGATCAGGGAACGCTGCGTGGTGCCGATGATCGCCTCGATGATGTTCGACGCCTGAGCCGCGAAGTCTGCCGGGATATTGCGGTTGATGAATTCGCCGGTCACGCCCAGCACCTGGTCGCGATTCTGGTCGAGCACAAGCATCACGATCGCATAGAAGGCCATGAGGGTGGGGATCGCAGTAAAGATGGAGTAGAAGCTCAGCGTGGCGCCCTTATCGGGAAGCCCACGGTAGAAAAATTCCGCGTACAGCCGCTTGGCGATCATGCCCCATGCCTTCGGGCCAGGAAAACGGTGCTCGCTGGTGACCTCTGCTGAGTAACGATCCGGAGAAATCGCCTGTCGACCCGTGCCACCGCCGGCCGGCATCACGAGCGAGTCGGGGGTGTCATTCTCGGAATGGGTCATTGGCATCCTCGGCGCATTGGAGACACTACTGCCCTCATGCTAACGCGAGAACTTCCTAAAACCCGGCATTGACCAGCGGATTAGGAGAGTTGAAGGAGTTGCCTGTAGGCTTTGTTCTCGATCACAGAGCTGGTCGTCGCCTCACCGGTCCGCCGGGAGGGAGCTAGTTTTGTGTGTCCTATGCGCCCCGTTCGTCTAGCGGCCTAGGACGCCGCCCTCTCACGGCGGTAACACGGGTTCAAATCCCGTACGGGGTACCACGAAGAACCTCCCACCACTTGATTGTTGAACTAGCCCCCGAAAGTTGGACTGGTTTAATTCTAGGCGGTGAGGGGTTCAAGGGTCTGATTCCGATATTGCATC
>NZ_JASONC010000068.1:0-339 GCF_030217065.1 Corynebacterium sp. UMB4614 | reverse complement strand
ATATGGTCAAAAGACTCTCCTTTTAAATCACGATAATCCATCAATTTGACAGTCATTCGATCTTGTAGGCCTTCTTTTTCTATAATATGGCGAATATGATGAAATTGCTCTTCACTTAATGTAATCCCAGTTGCTTTGGCTCCATATTCTTTCACCGCAGTTAAAATTAACGTGCCCCAGCCGCAGCCAATATCCAGTAAAGTGTCGCCCTCTTTGATAAACAATTTATCTAAAATATGATGAACTTTATTCACTTGCGCTTGTTCTAATGTATCTTCAGGCGTTTTAAAATAAGCACATGAATACGTCATTGTTTGGTCAAGCCATTTTTTGTAAAAA
>NZ_JASONC010000067.1:0-354 GCF_030217065.1 Corynebacterium sp. UMB4614 | reverse complement strand
CGGTCGGGCGATTTATGATCAGAGCGTTGAAAGTGACTCAAGCCTTATTCCGGATGTGAAACCTAACGTCCCCTGGGTTCGCCTCGCCCAACGCGTTCCCGTCCGCTTTACGCTGGATAAAGTCCCAGGCGATGTCACGCTGGTGTCGGGCACCACCTGTAGCATTGCCGTAGGTCAATAATGAACGCATCGTCATGGTCCTTGCGCAATTTGCCCTGGTTCAGGGCCACGCTGGCGCAATGGCGTTATGCGTTACGCAATACCATTGCCATGTGTCTGGCGCTGACGGTTGCCTATTATTTAAATCTGGATGAACCCTATTGGGCGATGACCTCGGCTGCCGTGGTTAGCTTT
>NZ_JASONC010000066.1:0-358 GCF_030217065.1 Corynebacterium sp. UMB4614 | reverse complement strand
ACAAATGGGTTATGAACTTTGGACACCATATCGTAAAAATATGACAGGAGCTAAAAAGCACAATGATCATCAATTGATGGCTATTCGCAGAACAATTGAAAGCGACTTTTCGCTTCTGACCTATTACAATGCCGAGAACAATCGAGCACGTAGTCTGATAGGCTTTCAAAGCCGGTTGGAAATTGCAATTTTAGCTTATAATTTGGCTTATTGTCTAGAACGATTTAACTAGCACCACGCGTATACATCATATTTCACTATGTTACACAACTTGATAAAGCATCATTTTACTTTGTATTTCCAAAACAGTTTAACAAAAAATCATCAGTAATCGCGCTTATACAAAAATAATCGATAT
>NZ_JASONC010000065.1:0-369 GCF_030217065.1 Corynebacterium sp. UMB4614 | reverse complement strand
GCAGTCGTTAATTCGGTACTTCCACCGTTATTCTAAAGAAGCAAGAGCTGCAGTAAAGATGATTTCAATGGACTTATATTCTCCATATATAGGCGTTGTGAAGGCTTGTTTTCCTAATGCAAAAATCGTTATTGATCGTTTTCATATCGTACAACTACTAAATAATACAATCAACTCAATGCGGATTGAAGTTATGAATGAAATCAAAAACAGTCGCCCTACAGATTATCGAAAATTGAAAAATCAATGGAAACTAATATTAAAAAATGCCGATCATCTCGATTTTTCAAACTATTATTATCATCGCCTATACCATGAAAAGACGACTGAGCAACGTATGGTAGATTATTTATTAAGTCTTTCTCCGAA
>NZ_JASONC010000064.1:0-380 GCF_030217065.1 Corynebacterium sp. UMB4614 | reverse complement strand
TAGAAGGCTGGTCGTCCTGTTTCGTGGTCGGCTTTGTTGTGGTCTTCTGGGACAAGATCGTTGACTTTGGCGAGTTGATCTTGTCCGTAATTGCACTGCCTGGCGATCTTTAGCGGGTCGTCAGGCAGCTGCGTTTTCGAGTGCAGGTACCACTCGAGCATTTTGCGTTGGCGCTCCCCGGATCTGCCGCGGTGGGCATCGGCGATGCGTTTGAGTTGGGCGTTGACCCCGCCTTCCAGACTGTTTGTTGTTGATGCCCAGCGCTGTGGTTCGAGTGCTTCTGGTGGGGGCTGGAGGAAGGTAAACAGCCATCCTTTCCGTGAGAGGTGCAGCAGGGAGTTGTATGCCTTGCGAACTCGCAGGTGGGTCCATTCCCACTG
>NZ_JASONC010000063.1:0-387 GCF_030217065.1 Corynebacterium sp. UMB4614 | reverse complement strand
CTAGCCGTGGCTTACCCCGACCGATTCGCGGACTACTTGTAAACCAAACCCCCGCACACAAAGAATCGGACACCCTCCTCCGCGAGGGCTGCGAGTACCGGAATGAGTACCGCCAGGGGTGTGACCAGCTTCGAAGCGGTAGCCACGGACATACTTTCGCTAAGCAGCCCCAGCTTGGTGAACGTCGCGCCCTGCCACCGGCGGAAGAGGTGATAGGACGAGGTCTTGGAGGAACTCATGAGCAAGAGATTACCTGGCTGTCGGCACACAACCGCCTGTCCCGTGCGCCAAGACTAAGCCGGGTGGAAGACGGGTTAAGTAAAGAAAAGTGTGTCCGCATGCCACCATAACCCCAGACCACACACCACAAATCACCAAAGAATAGCT
>NZ_JASONC010000062.1:0-387 GCF_030217065.1 Corynebacterium sp. UMB4614 | reverse complement strand
AACAGCCATCCTTTCCGTGAGAGGTGCAGCAGGGAGTTGTATGCCTTGCGAACTCGCAGGTGGGTCCATTCCCACTGTTTATTCAGGGTGCGGCGTTCTTTGGGGAGGGGTGTTTTTTCGTTGAGGAATGCTTTGAATACCTGTCCGAAGTCATGCAGACGCAGCGTCCACTCCCGTGCCTGGTCGAGTGTGGTGATACGGGTCAGTTTCAATGCCAGGGCGTAGATGGCTTTGCCGGCGTCGGTGCGTGGACGCGATGTGGTGTAGCGACGGATGACGCGTTGGGCATGGACAAGGCAGCGTTGAATCCGTGTGTTGGGCCAGCAGGCTTTGATTGCTGAGTAGGCGCCTTGGCCACCGTCGAGGACAACGCATAGTGGTGGGGCG
>NZ_JASONC010000061.1:0-387 GCF_030217065.1 Corynebacterium sp. UMB4614 | reverse complement strand
CGCCCCACCACTATGCGTTGTCCTCGACGGTGGCCAAGGCGCCTACTCAGCAATCAAAGCCTGCTGGCCCAACACACAGATTCAACGCTGCCTCGTCCATGCCCAACGGGTGGTGCGCCGTTACACCACGTCCCGGCCACGCACCGACGCCGGCAAAACTATCTACGCCCTAGCGCTGAAACTGACCAAGATCACCACACTTGACCAAGCACGCGAATGGACACTACGCATGCACGACTTCGGGGTGGTCTACAAGGACTTTCTCAATGAGAAGACATCCGTGCCGAAAGAGCGCCGCACCCTCAATCACCAGTGGGAATGGACCCACCTGCGAGTTCGCAAGGCATACAACTCCCTGCTGCACCTCTCACGGAAAGGATGGCTGTT
>NZ_JASONC010000060.1:0-401 GCF_030217065.1 Corynebacterium sp. UMB4614 | reverse complement strand
GCTGCCAGCGCAATCAAGACATGCTGGCCTGCAACGAAAGTGCAGCGCTGCCTCGTTCACGCCCAACGCGTGGTGCGTCGGCACACCACCTCACGCCCCCGCACCGATGCAGGACGAGCGATTTACCAGCTCGCGCTCAACCTCACGAAGATCACCGCTCTTGACGAGGCAGCCGAGTGGGGTGCACAACTGCACGAATACGGCACTATCTACCGCGACTGGATGAACCAGAAAACGTTCACAACCGACCCAGCGACACGGCAACGCACCTGGTCATGGACGCATGAACGCACCCGCAAGGCCTACAACAGCCTCAACCACCTATGGCGCAACCAGCTGTTATTTGTCTATCTCGACCCACCTGACGGTGTCCTCGATGTCAGCCGGATCAAATCCACCAC
>NZ_JASONC010000059.1:0-419 GCF_030217065.1 Corynebacterium sp. UMB4614 | reverse complement strand
TCGATGTCCTTCCATGGGGCGTCGTAGCGCTTCGGCCCGATCAGGCTGAATACGTCGCCTTCGCGGCCGTCCTCGCGCACCAGGGTGGCGGTGAGCCCCAGACGGCGGCGAGACTGCAGGTCGGAGGTCATGCGGAACACCGGGGCAGGCAGCAGGTGAACCTCGTCGTAAATGATTAAGCCCCAGTCGCGGGAGTCGAACAGCTCCAGCGCCCGGTATTCGCCCTTCGACTTGCGCGTGACCACTTGGTAGGTGGCGATGGTCACGGGGCGGATCTCCTTCTTCTCTCCGGAGTATTCGCCGATTTCATCCTCCGTCAGGGAGGTGCGGCGCACTAGCTCGTCCTTCCACTGCCTGCCCGCGACGGTGTTCGTCACCAGGATCAGGGTGGTGGCCTTTGCCTTGGCCATCGAGGCCGC